>NZ_JAUBSB010000026.1:0-84705 GCF_036702135.1 Microcoleus sp. LAD1_D3
GTTCTGAGTGCAATTTATCTCACTTAGCCCCAGTCTCCCATAAAATAGGTACTTTATTTCCGCCATGCTGTACTAGCATTGTCAGAATCCTGAGTGCGATCGCTATCTCCGAAACCCAATGCGGTTCGCCACTGATCGGGATGGCGCGGCATCAGTATTCGCACATCAGGATCGGGCAAGCCGATGCCAGCATCTTTGAAGGCAAGAACGATTGCCCCTCTCACGGCGGAGGTTGTCGCCACAAAGTCAGTACGCCGCGAGTCCGTCCAAAACCGCACCTCAACAAAGATGTCATCCTGTCCCAACTCTCGAATTCGCACGGAAACTGGCGGATCGTTGAGCACGGCTTCCGTAGCTTGCGCTGCCTCTGTCATCACAGTTACCGCTGTTTGCAAATCGCTATCGTAGCCGATAAACAGAGTCACGCTGCTGCGACGAATCGGGGCGGCGGTGTTGTTGGTAATGCGCGAGGTGAACAATTCCGCATTGGGAACCAATACCACTCGACCATCATAAGTACGGAGTTGGGTTGCCCGCAATTCGATCCGCTCGACATTGCCTTCAGTTTCCCCGACAACAATTTGATCCCCAAGTTCAAAAGGACGCAATACCAGAATTAAAATGCCGCTGATAAAGTTAGAAAGGATATCTTTTAAAGCAAAGCCGAGAGCAAGACCCGTTAAACCCAATCCGGTGGCAACTGCTTGCGGATCGAACCCAAAGGCATCCAGGGCCACAATAAAACCCAGACTCCAGACAACATAGTAGGCGACTTGTTTGATTAGGTTTTCTACCGTTAAGTCTTCTACAATGTGACGGAAAATCACGCGCATCAACCAGCGCACCAAAGCCGCGATCGCCCAAAATAATCCAATCACCAGTAATGCAGCTAGCGCGCGGGGAATAATCGCGATCGCAGATTCACCCAGTCGTCCAAATCCGGTTTGCACCGAGGATTGCACCTCTGCCACAAAGCGTTCCGAAGGGGAAAGACGGCGCTGACTGGCTCGCGTTAGGGCGGTAGTAATCGCCTCTGACCACTGAGTTGCCAGCGTATCAACCGTTGTCAAATTATCCTGAGCGTCTGCTTTAGTTACGGTGACAACAGGGACTCCAGCAATCGTAATCACCCGCTGATCGCTATCTTGAGTCGGTTCAATGCGGGGAGGTGCGATCGCCGTAGGATTCTCCAACAGTCGGCTCATGCGCCGCTCAATCTGCCGCGCACGTGCGGTTGCATCTACGTTTTCTACCGCACTCACCCGAAACATTGCTCGACCATCTAAACGCACTGTTACCCGTTCGTCTTGCGCGCCTGCGGAATTCGGGGTAATACACGTTATCGTTATGGCAATTAAGAGCGCGAGGAACAGAACCGACCGCACGCTCGATCGGGCTAAGCGCCTCCAATGAATTTTTATGCTTTGCTTGATTCGATGCACTACCGCTGTTGTTGTCTAACTTGGGCTAAAAGAAATAGCGATCGAGGATATCCTAAACGAATACCAATATCCCGAATCCACGGATTACTTTACAATAATAAAACAAAGCGATCGCTCAAGGATGAAAATCAGTATGTAAGTGCGATCGCTTTTAGGATTGATACTGCTTTAAAAATCAATTATGCTTTTTAGCAGCACTAGCAGGAAGGTATTTTGTAGCTTCCTCATTATTAGAGAGTGGTTCGCTCTGACCTAGATAAACCAAAGCTTGATGAATTAGCGCCGTAGCACTCCCCCGACTGAGCAACTCGGTTGGATTAACAACTCTGGGGTCTGGATAGTTGACCGGGATATTTGCTTTTGTCGCTGCTGCCACTTCATCAACCACATCTTTAGGAATTTTGTCGGCATCTTTATAATAGGATTTGACAACTTCTGATGCCGATCTCCCACAAGGTGCAGTTGCAGTTGTTACTGTTGTTGGGGGAGCACTTTTAGCAGGCGTAGACTGTGGGTGCCGCTATAATACTGGTAATAACGGCTGCATCAAATCGCAGCGATGCTAAACGAGAAAGCTAGGAAGGCTGCACTTATTAGCGACAAACGCCAGCAATTAGATAGGATAAATCTTCTCCTTTGTTTGCATGGCTAGTGATTTTTTAAGTTCGTATTTGCGCTTCAACGCTCATGTGGGCGAAGACAGCGCAACTACAAACCCTTGTTCAATTCATTCGCACTCTAACGCCCTTCTCTCTTCACGTCCAACTCTTCGCGACGCAGTGTTTCCGTTGCCTCAACAATCTCCGTTTCAACTTCTTTCCTGATGTTAACTTCTTCGCGCACGAAAGCTTCTTTTTTGATATCAGCAGTTTCTTCGTAAACTTCCATACGCATCACCTTTTCCTGCTTGAAGGGAGTATCCCGATTTACTGGCGCACCTGCCTTTCCTGGAGTTACACTCTCAATTACAACTCGCTCTTTTTCTGTTGGAACTGAAACTCGTGCCGTTTCGGTTTCAACTCGCTTGCCAATTGCTACCTCGCCAGCTTTGTGACGGCTTTTTTCTGCAACCAGTCGTTCTTCGTAGAGTCGGAATTTGTGATGCTCGCGCTCGTTCATCTGATACAAGTGAGGCTCTTGTTCGTAAGTGTAGGTGTTGCGGTCATAACCAGCAGCGCTAGCTTGGTTAGAGACAGAACGCGGCATAGAAACTGGTGCAGATTCTTGTACAGGCAATGAGGTTTCTAAAGGCAATGATGCTTCTACAGGTGCAGACCCTTCTACAGTTAGAGTACGATAAACACCCCGCACTTGTTCTTCATAATCGTAATCAACTACCATCCCATCCTCATACCTGGGTAGTCTTTCTGCTTGGTCTTTATTCCTCAAACCCGTCGCATAGATGCGCTCTGCATCAACCTCAACTCGACAAAGAGCAACTGGAACTAATACCTTCTTGCCAAAGATCCAGAAACCCGTGTCAACAACAAAATATCGGAAACGTCCTGTCTCATCCACTAGCGCGGTATCGATAGAGCCAATCTTCTCCTCTGTATTTCCAGCATAGATATCCAGACCTTTGATATCTTCGCCATTAAAAGCAGCTTCGCGGTAGTTGGGATTAAAATCTTCAATTTTGTAAAGTAACATAGGAGTCCTTCCCTTTCTATTTACATCAAGTTATGCCCTCATTTTAGATAGAACTCAAATTTGATGCTTCCTTCTTATGAAGGATTAAATGAAACAGAATAGTAAGATGAGTATATTTATTTTAATCTTTTTCTGTCTTTGGATAGATGACTTGTCATTTTTTATCCACCTTCCGCACCCTCAAGTTTGACAATCGGTTTTTAACTATTTTTATAAAAAAAAATTATAAATTCGACTTTGATACTTTACATTAACGGCTCAAAAATATCTACATAGGGCTTGCCGAAAAAGCCTAAAACCTCGACAGAGAAAGACTTTGAATGGTTTGAACGCTCCGCGTGTGCAAGCTTATGAGCTAAAATCTGTCCAAAGCCTAGTACAACATCACTTTCGTAATGTACCGAAAAGTTGACCCAACCCCAAACCCCCCATCCAACTTTGACTTGCCTTTTGAGGGGCAATTGTTAGAAGATAATCGTTGGGTAATCATGGCGAAACTAATTCCGTGGTCAGCATTTGAAGCAGAATATGCTCAAAACTTTTCCGTAGATATGGGAGCTCCAGCGAAATCTTTTCGGATGGCATTGGGAGCATTAATTATCAAAGAAAGGTTAGGAACCAGCGATCGCGAAACAATAGAACAAATCCGAGAAAACCCCTACTTACAATACTTTATAGGCATGACCAGCTATAGCAGTCAAGCACCATTCGACTCATCAATGTTGGTTCATTTTAGGCAGAGAATAGGTGTCAACCTAATCAATAAAATCAATGAAAAAATGGTCAAAGAGCAGACCGAAGCACCAGGCAAAGTAGTCGATAAAAAGTCATCGGACATCAGCGAGCCGAAAAATCAAGGAAAATTAATATTAGATGCAACCTGCGCACCAGCCGACATTAAATATCCTAACGACTTAGGAATATTGAATCAAGCCAGGGAACAAACCGAAACAATCATAGATGCTTTGCACACTCAAATTCAGTCACCCGAAAAAAAAAACCAAGAACTTATCGAAACCTAGCCAGAAAAGAATACTTGACAGTAGCAAAGAAACGAAGACCATCACAAAGAAAACGAAGAAAAGCGATTAAAAAACAACTTCAATATATTAAAAGAAATTTAGCTCATATCGCGGCCATGGGTGAACTAACGTGGCTGACTAAATATTATTATAAAATGCTATTAGTAGTCACAGAAGTCTACCGTCAACAGTTATGGATGTATGAAAATAAAACACATAGTATTGAGGACAGAATAGTAAGTTTAACACAACCACACATCCGCCCGATAGTTAGAGGAAAAGCCGGGAGATCCGTCGAATTTGGGGCAAAGCTGTCAGCGAGTTGTCGTAACGGCTATGTATTTCTAGACCGGATTAGTTGGGATAATTTTAACGAATCTGTAGACTTAAAAACACAAGTAGAAGAATTTAAATGGTTCACAGGCTTCTATCCCGAATCAATTCATGTAGATCGAATTTATCGAACTCGCGAGAATCGAGCTTGGTGCAAAGAAAGAGGAATTAGAATGAGTGGTCCCCCTTTAGGAAGACCCTCGACAAATATTAGCAAGTCAACGAAGAAACAAGCTTTAGAAGACGAGAGAATTCGTAACTCGATTGAGGGCAAATTTGGAGAAGGTAAAAGAAGATTCAGCCTCGGTAGAGTGATGGCTAAACTTTCTAATACTTCTCAAACCACCATCGCCATAACTTTTCTGGTGATGAATCTTTCGGCCCTGCTACGGCAGGCTTTTTGGCTTTTTTTATGTCTATTTCAGAATATACACTTTTTTTCCTGTTTTCCACCTGTGATGATTAATAAAGATTATGCTTGGGACAAAATATCGTAAACAAAGCTTATATTATCAAGGGATTCGCGAGTTCATTCATCTTTCTAAATGCTGTTTTCTTACTTTTTCAGCAAGCCCCAAGTATAGCACCGAAATTTGAGAAAAATCAGAGGTTTGAAACCGCATAAAAACGCAGACAAATGCCGATTTATTGGCAGTTTATCTGCGTTTATTTTGGTTCATCTGCGGTGAAAAATTAAATCTGATTATCTTCAGAAAAAAGTCCCAACAAAGGGCCGAGAATAGCGCCGAAAACAAAGCCGCCGGCGTGGGCCCAGTAGGCAACTCCCCCGGATTCCATGCCGACACTTGCCGGGGCATTTAAGGAAGCCAAGCCACTCAATGCTTGCTGTGCAAACCAAAATCCTAGAAAGAAGAAAGCGGGGACTCTGACAGTGGTAATAAAGATTCCCAAGGGTAGCAGTGTCAGAACTTTGGCTTGGGGATATCTGAGAATGTAAGCTCCCATCACGCCTGCGATCGCGCCGCTAGCACCTAGGGACGGAATGGCAGATGCTGAGGAAAAAAACCACTGAGTTAGTGATGCTAAAACGCCGCAAGTAAGGTAAAATATTATAAACTTGACGTGTCCTAAACGGTCTTCTACGTTGTTGCCAAAAATCCACAAAAATAACATATTTCCCGCAATGTGGAGAAAGCCTGCGTGCAGGAATTGGGAGCTAATTAGTGTTGTCCATTCGGGGAATGGCGAAACTGGCAGAGCAACCTGACACATATTGCTTAACTGGCAAGGAATTACGGCCCAAGAGTAGAAGAATTGGGTTAATTGTCGATCGCCCAAACTGAGTTCGTACAAAAATACTAATATGTTTGCGGCAATCAGCCCGTAGGTGACGTAGGGAGTGATAGTAATGGGATTGTCATCGCGTAAGGGAACCACAGCCTTTTTTTCCTCATCAAAATATTGGCAACACAGTAGCGCATTTATTGCCCAGATGTCTCCTGTCTAAAGGAAGAGGGAACAAGTCAATCGATTTTAGATTTTAGATTTTAGATTAAAGAATTGAATAATTAAAGAATTAAATAATTGAATAATTGAATAATTGAATAATTGAATAAAGCGACTTGACGGATGTATCCGGGGGCTGCTTATCGGATACTATATTTTTTATTTGTGCACGGATGAATCCGGGGGCTTGTACCGCCCCCGGATGCCGCAAGGTTCCTTCAAGCCCCGTGTCCCGCTGAAACAAAAATAGAACCCATTAAATAAAACCCTCCACCTTGCAGTTAGTTGAATATCTGCTTTTTAGTGTTGGGTTTTATTTTACCGCAAAGGCGTGTATTGTAGGATTGCAGAGCAAGTTTGTAGTGGCGATATTGGTACGGGTTTTCACCTCTCAACAAAACTACAAACTTATTTATCCCCTTGCTAATTACATTTTTACAGCGGGGCTAGTCGAAGGTTTAGGCGACTTAATTTCCTGGGAAACTGCACGGGCGCGGAAGAGTTTAGCAACGACTTGCTCACACTTAGACAAATCCGATTCTATCTCTGTCAAAATGGCCGTAGATACAGGATCTGTGAACTTCACCCGCAGGTTGTTGATATCGACAACACCGGTTTGCAACTCACCTAGAGTGCTCCGCAGCAAGAACGTTTCATCGGTTCCTTGCATCGAGGTTTTTAATTTAGCGTATTTGTCAGCAATTTGGGCAGGAATTGAGGGTTTTTCACCAAAATCGTTGAGGCGACTTTCGAGAGCGATGATGTGGTGCTGTTTGTTTTGAATCATTTCTCTCAAGAGCGATCGCAAATCGCTGTCTTGGGTTTTTTCCGCATAATTTTGAAAGGCTTCGCAAGCATAGCGTTCCCCTGCGAGGGCGGTATTCAAACCTTTAACAATGTCGCCTTGTGTTGAACCTCCCCAACCATTAGCTAGTTTCCACCATTCTGCATTTGTGTCAGTTTCTTCTGGCAAACCGACTTCTTTTCCGCCGTAACCAAGTCGAGCCAGAATTGCGGTGGTAAATATTGCTAAATCTCCCGGTTGGCGGGAAGTGATCAAGTTGCCGTCAACTACCAAAGCTTCGTTGATGTAGTTAGCTCCGGCATTGCTCATGTCTTTTTTAATTGACAAGAAACCTGTGGCTTTTTTGTCTTTTAACAAGTCGGCTTCAATCAAAAGTTGCGGGCCGTGGCAAACAGCAGCGACGATTTTTCCTTGCTCAAATGCTTCTCGTACAAAACGTACTGTATTGGGATTAGTCCGCATCATATCAGGAGCCATACCGCCGGGAATTATCACTGCATCGAATTCTGCGGGTACTGCTTCTGTGGTAGTTCCGTCAGCCTGCTGGGCAACTTTTCCTTGTTTCCCTGCATACTTTTCGTTTGTCCGGGAACCGAGGACAACTACTTCAAATCCTGCTTGTTTTAAGGCGTTGTAAGGAACTAAAAATTCGGAATCTTCAACTCCATTTTCGATGAGTATGGCAACTCGTTTGGTTTGGGCTTTGTTATCGGCTGTCATAATCAGTTTCCCTTAATGTAGCATTTTTTATTAACCTAATTCATTTGTTGCTGTTTTCGCGTCTGGCTAAAGTGATAAATTAGTTGATAGCAAAATGTGTGCTGGTGAGTCTTTGGAGGTAGGCTTCTGTGCGTAATACTCACCCTACAATGAGAGGTTTTCTGCAAGTTGTGCGATCGCCTCAATGCACGTAAGAGGCTCCATTAATGTCGATCGTTGTCCCGGTAGCGTGTGACGCCAAGCCCGACGCTAAAAACGCGATAACATTGGCAACATCTTGAGGAGGAGCGATTTTGCCGATCGGGATATCGCGAATAATATCAGCTTCGCCGAACTCCTGAATAAACTTATCTGCCATTTCTGTACTGACAAATCCCGGTGCAACTGTAAAAGCCAAAATATTCTCAGCCGCAAACCCTCTAGCAATGCTGCGAGTTAAAGCAACAATAGCACCTTTTGACGCGGCGTAGTGCAGATAATTCGGGTCATCGCCACGAAAAGCAGCGCGACTTGCTATATTAATAATTGTACCGCCCTTGCGAGTTTTAAAATAAATAATTGCTTCCCGGCACAAATCAGCCACCGCAACTAAATTAACTTGTACAGTTTGCTGCCAAGCTGACGACCAAATATCGAACTCGTCCTCTATACCTGCTGACTGCATAATCCCCGCATTATTAACTAAAATATCAATATGACCCCGCCATTTTAAACCATCTCGCCACAAAGTCGAGGCCGCGTTTTCCACCATCAAATCTGCTGCCAATAAATAACAGCGATCGCGCGCAACACTTGCTGCGATCGCTTCAGCTTCTTTTTGACTGCGAAAGTAATGCAAAATCACCTCAGCCCCAGCATTAACCAGAGTCCGCACCGTCACTGCACCAATCCCTTTCGAGCCGCCAGTTACTAAAATTACCTTTCCGGTTAAATCAATCATTTCTGTCTCTCTTTTCTCTTTCTCTGTGGCCTCTGCGCCCTCTGCGGTTAATAAAAAAAATAAATCGCCTTTACACCAAAAATATAATTGCTATATGATACAGCACATTCCATCTAATGTGTATGCCATTGCCTCATGCTGATAGATATTTGCAACACATATCTCCAAAAACTTCCAAATCTTTTCCCAGGTTGGTTTCTCTTGGAAATATAGCCACTGCTGAAAGCACTATAGCTTCTTTGTCCTTAAACTCGATAGCTAAAGTGGATTCGGCAGCAGAGGTCGAATCAGCTCCATAATTCGATCAGAATTAAAATTATTGATATAATCCGTTAGTGCCTTGGATAAACCTGCTTGAGATTCGGGAATTTGTACAATTAATTCGTTCATAACTTCGGTATCGAGATAGTAAGCGGCGTGATACATTTGTTCTAACCACTGAGGGGGCATCATGGATATATCTTCTACAGAAAGCGTTTCAACCAATAGTTTTTGTGGAGTTTGTCCTAGGACTTCGTAGATATATTGCACTCCCCAATATTTAGCAAGTTTGTCAAAGATGTCTCTCTGCTGAAATGGCTTGCTTATAAAATCGTTACAGCCAGCCCTAAGAACTTTCTCTCGCTCTTCTTCCAAAACACTGGCAGTTAAAGCAATAATGACAGTTTCTTGGCTCTGAGGGCCTTCTCTAATATATTTAATAGCAGTGTAGCCATCCACGATCGGCATTCGCAAATCCATCAGAATCAGGTGCGGCTGCCAACTCTCCCACAGTGAGAGTGCCTCCACTCCCTGTTTTGCTTCTCTTACCTCAAAACCAACCGAGGTAAGGATCTCGACTAACAAGCGGCGATTTTCTTCTAAATCTTCAACAATCAGAATCCGGTAAGTTGGTTGTCCGGGAGCTAAACCAATTACTCTTTGATTACTTGATTCTGGGGGTACGGATTCTGCTTGAGGTAACTTTACAGGAATCTCAAAGGAAAAAGTGCTACCTCGGTGCAAAGTGCTTTTAACGCGAATTTTACCGCCCATGAGTTTGACGAGTTTTTGACTGATGGCTAAACCAAGCCCGCTGCCTTGACTCAAATTATTCCCAGCTTGGGATTGCACAAATACCTTAAATAAGCTATCAATTTCTGTGGGCGCAATTCCTACGCCTGTATCCTCAACTTCAAAACATAGGTGACAGGATGTTTTGTCTCTTTGTGTTGCTTTTACCCGTAGGGTGACGCTTCCTTGGTTGGTAAACTTAATCGCATTACCGAGCAGATTGACCAAGACTTGATAGAGTTTTTTCTCGTCGCTATGCACAAATTTAGGAAAGTCGGGAGCTAGCTCGAAAATTAGTTGTACTTCTTTAGATTGGACTTTAACTTGGAACATTTCTTCAATAGAAGCCAGCAAATTTGTCAAATCAAAGTCAGAAAGATTGAGTGTCATCCGTCCGCTCTCTATTTTGGATAAATCTAAAATATCGTTAATCAAGTCCAATAAATGTCTACCGCTACGATTCACAATCTGTAAACGTTCTTGAAGAGAAGGAGTCAGATTGCTCTCATAGCTCATCAATTGCGTGAATCCCAAAATTGAGTTGAGGGGGGTGCGGAGTTCGTGGCTCATATTGGCGAGGAAGACAGTCTTCGCTTGGTTTGCTTCATTTGCCTGCTGAAATTCCAACTCAGCTTGTTTGCGATCGCCAATGTCAATTAAATATCCCAAGATTTCTACTGGTGTACCTGAAGCATCTCGAATTAGCCTAAGCTGACCCAGCATCCAGCGATAAACCCCATCGGAGCGACGAAAACGGTATTCGTGGAAGTAAAAATCATTAACGAATAAATTTGCTAAGCCATTAAGCACGGGTTCTACATCATCGGGGTGTAAGTGATTCACCCAAAATTTAGAATCTTCTAAAAACTCCCTGCTTTCGTAGCCCAATACATCTTTGATATTTTCGCTGATGAACGTTGCGCTATAATCGCCAGCAGGTTTACTGCTAAAAATGACAACGGGGCTGTAGTTTAGAAGAAAGTTAAGGCGATTTGTGGTAGCTTGCAAGGCTTGCTCAGCCAGTTTTAGCTCTGTTGCGTCCTCCTGAACGGCAACATATACAGTTCCGTATTCAGGATGCTCAAACATGGATGTATGAACTCTGCACCAAAAGAGAGTTCCATCTTTCTTTATATTGTGGACTTCATATTTCGCTTCCCCGCTCTGTTCAATTTGAGTGAGGATATCTAGAACGGTTACCTCTGGTGTAACCTTTGTATCGACATAATTCAAGACACCAACGGATTGACCTATGAGTTCGCCCTCTGTGTAGGCAAACATAGCGTCAAAGGTAGGATTGGTGTAGACTATCGTGAGGTCTGAGGCTTTAATCAAACACACTCCTCCTCCCATGTTATTCATGATAACGCTTTGAATTTCTAGCGTTTTTTGAGCTTCTTTTCGAGCCGTAATTTCTTGAATTTGAGAAATAAAATGCAGTGGATTTCCCTGTCCATCTTGTACTAGCGATCCATTAAGAATAATCCAAATAATATGTCCTTGTTTATGGAAATACCGTTTTTCCAGTTGGTAAGTTGAAATTGTTCCTGCTAATAGTTGATGTGCATAACTAAGATCCCCGTCTAAATCGTCAGGATGGGTAATGTCTTGGAAAGTTAACGCTAACAACTCTTCTGAGGAGTAGCCAAGAATCTGACATAAGGCAGGATTGACTTTAATCCAGTGCCCATCAAGTGAAACGATCGCCATCCCGATAGAGGCATCTTCAAACGCATGGCGAAACTGCTCTTCACTGTTTCGTAAAGCCATCTCAATTTGTTTGCGATCGCTAATATCGCGCAGAATAACAGTAAATACCGTTTCCTCTCCCATTTCCAGCCTAGAAATAGAGGCTTCAGCCGAAAACTGCGTTCCATCTCGACGACGGCCCAAAATCTCGCCTCGTTCTCCCATTCTTCGCGCTCTGGTAGAAGAGTGTGCAAATTGTTTGATATGCTGCGGATGTGCATCTCTAAACTGTTCTGGCAGCAGTAAATTCAGTGGCTCCCCTAAAATATCCTCCATTTTATAGCCAAACATCTTTTCTGCCCCTTGATTAAACAGGGTAATGCGTTGAGTGCGATCGACTGAAATAATTGCATCATTGGCGATTTCTAGAATTCCCGCAAAACGAGCCTGCGATTTTTGTAAAGCATCTGTTCGTTCAGCCACAAGAATTTCTAAAGTTTCGTTAAGTTTTTTAATTTCTTTTTCCGCTTGTTGGCGCTTGTAATCTATCTGGTTCAAAAAGCGAGCCGTCCCCAAGATGAGAATTGAGAACGTGAAAACCATAACAGTTGAACGCAATGTATAGCCAAAATTAGCGTTATACCAGCCTAAATTTTGTCCCTGAAGAGTGAACCAGTTCACTGTCACTGGAAAGATTGTCCCCCAAGGCAGCAACCACCGAACCATTACTCCGCCGACCAGGGGACTGGTTACTACTTGCATTAATCCTTCCTTGGGGCGGAGCCATAAAATTCCTCCATAGAGGATGAAAAAGGTGACGATCGTGTCTAGGGGTTGAGTCGTCCTAATTGTGACCAACCCTTCAAGAATATCGACATTGAATAGGTGTGCAAATAAAGCTAGTAGAGAAATTAAAGCTGCAACACTACTAAAAATTTGAGCCAACCAAGTGTCCCGTTGGGAATTTTGCCCTAACAGTAACAGTGCTAGTCCCATCAGCACAAAATTGAGGGCGGTATTTACTCCCATTCTTCCCGGATAAGGAGTCGCTGAAGACACGAAATCTCGGAAAAGCCACTCATCAATACCCAGCTTCCAACCAAAAATATACTGGCTCAGCGTCAGCACACCGATGATAATTATGAATCCGGCCATCCCTTGAGCGATGCGATTGTGCAGTCGGGTTCTTTGGTACTGCAACAATCTCAAGGATACTCCAGCCAGCAAAAAGCAAAGTGCCGTGTTTGCTTTCATGGTCGAAGTCATACCGGGAAAACCACTTTTGAGTAGCCAGATGTCAAATTGCCAACCAAGCAGCACGAGACATCCGATAGCAATGACGAGTAGGCTTGCCATTTGAGAAATGCGCTTGTTCATAAATCGGCTGCTTGGGTTGAAACACTCTTCTGATGTTAGGCGAAGCCAAGAAGGGCAACCACGGGGGGACTGCCCCTACTCGAACAATTCAGATTTGTAAAGCTGCGCCCCCTTGCCAGCCCACTATCTCGGGGATCGCAGAACTTCTTTCGGCGTAAAGTGACCTTTATAACGTAATAATTCAACTATACTATTTGTGCATAGGCTTATATTCCTCTAGCAGGAAACTAGGGAAATCTGTATGATTGTCGATAGAACTAGCGATAGGATTAGCGATCGAGCTACAAACTACCGAGGCAATATTTTAATTGTTGATGATTTGCCTGATAACCTGCGTCTTCTCAGGGATACTTTGAGGGCAGAGGGTTATAAAGTTCGCAGTGCTATAACAGGGGCAATGGCTATCCGAGCCGCCCAATTGCCATCGACGGAGCTAATTTTACTCGACATTAAATTGCCAGATATTGATGGCTATGAAGTGTGTAAACAATTAAAATCTGACCCTCGCACCGCCGACATTCCCATAATTTTTTTGAGTGCGCTAAATGAAACTTATAATAAGGTGCAAGGGCTTGCTGCGGGAGGGGTAGATTATATTGCTAAGCCATTTCAACTCGAAGAAGTATTAGCTCGTGTCGAAACCCACCTAACTATCGGAAGGCTGCAACAAAGACTCCAAAAGCAGAATTTACGTCTTTTGAGAGAAATTGAAGAACGGCAACGTCTCGAAGAGTCTCTCTTTGCCGAAAAGGAATTGGCTCAAGTGACACTGCAATCAATTGGTGATGGGGTTATCACTACAGATGCCCAAGGTAATGTGAGATATTTCAACCCTATAGCTGAGCGACTGACAGGCTGGCAAACTCATGAGGTTCAAGGACTTGCTTTCTCTAAATTATTCCTAATTGTTGATCAAGTAACGCGAGAGCCAGTAGAGAATCCTATAAACAAGGCTCTATTAGAGGAGCGAATTGTGACCTTAGCTAACAATACTATTCTGGTTGCTCATGATGGAACCGAGTATCCCATTGCTGACTCGGCTGCACCGATTCGAGACCGCCAAGGTCAAATTATTGGGGCAGTTATCGTCTTTCATGATGTTACTGAATCGCGCTATCTCACCCGTCAACTCTCTTGGGAAGCGAATCACGATGCCCTGACGGGGTTAATCAACCGTCGAAGATTTGAGCAGCAGCTAGTTGAGGCGATCGCCTCTGTTCAAGATAGCAATCACCAGCACGCTCTCTGTTATTTAGATTTAGATCAGTTCAAAGTCGTTAACGATACCGTCGGTCATATTGCTGGCGATGAGCTCCTGCGCCAAATCACCGCACTTATTCAACAGGGAGTCCGTGCTAGTGATATGCTGGCTCGCTTGGGAGGTGATGAATTTGGTATTTTGCTCACTCAATGTCCACTATCTCAAGCAGCTAAGATTGCGGAAAATCTCAAAGACCTAGTGCATCAGTTTCGGTTTATTTGGAATGGCAAAACCTTTATCATCGGAGTCAGCATTGGAGTTGTTGCTATTGACCAAAACAGCCAAGATTTGAGGGAGCTTCTGGGAGCGGCTGATGCCGCTTGTTATGCCGCCAAAGCTAGAGGCCGCAACTGTGTTCATATTTATAGTCTAGATGATAGCGAACTAATTAAACAACGTGGTGAGAGGCAGTTGATTTCCAAAATCAGCCGAGCGCTGGAAACCAATCGTTTTTGTCTCTATTACCAAAAGATTGTCTCTATTACCACTAAACCATTAGTAGAGCATTATGAGATTTTGCTCAGAATGCGGGACGAAAATGGAGAAGTAGTATCTCCCAATGAGTTTATTCCCGCCGCCGAGCGTTATGGCTTGATAACTGAGATCGATTGTTGGGTTATCGAAAAATTTTTCTCTAATTATCACAATTTACCGAAGAAAGATGTTGTTAATCAAGGCTTGTATACGATCAATCTTTCTGGGGCTAGCATTAGTAACAATCAGTTTATGAGGTTTTTAATCGAACAATTTTCTCGCTACCAAGTCCCCCCACAAACCATTGGTTTTGAAATCACGGAAACCGCAGCGATCGCAAACTTTGAGCAAGCCAGATATTTCATGAGCGAACTCAAAAAGATTGGCTGTTGCTTTGCTTTAGATGATTTTGGCAGTGGGTTGAGTTCGTTTGCTTATCTGATGAATTTACCAGTGGATTATCTAAAAATTGATGGTGCTTTTGTCAAGAATATTAGTCATAATTTGATTTCTCAAGCGCTGGTTGAAGGCTTTAATCGTATTGCCCATGCGATGAATCTGCAAACTATAGCTGAGTTTGTCGAAGACGAGGCGATCTTAGAAAAATTGCGGGAGATTGGAGTAGATTATGCTCAGGGTTATGGGATCGCTCGCCCTGTTCCTATTAACTTTAATCGCTAGCCATCGCACTCAGCCAGCGAACCCATTGCCTCACGCCTGCGCCCTGTCTGGAGGTCTCCAAGAGTCGATCGCCCGCTGCTACAAGGCTGGCTCAATTTACTGTGTCACATTTAGATCGAATGTGCTGTAATTGTAAAGGATTGAGTGTTCTATTGGAAATAAACCGGAAAATTTGCCATGAAAGCAGTTGCGTTCGATCGCTACGGTTCCGCCGAGGAGTTGCAGTACCGAGAATTGGAAAAGCCGATCGCCAAATCCAACGAATTGTTAGTGCGAGTTCGCGCTAGCAGCGTCAATCCCGTTGACTGGAAAATCCGGCAAGGACACCTGCAACTATTAACAGGATATAACTTTCCTCGAATAGTCGGTTCTGACATATCGGGAGTTGTCGTGGAAGTCGGCCGGGAAGTCACCAAATTTCAGCCAGGAGATGAAGTTTATACTTTCTTAAATCCCCTAACTGGCGGTGCTTGTGCCGAATACGCTGTCGTGCCAGAATCGAGTGCCGCAATTAAACCGAAAAACATCACTCATGCAGAAGCAGCAGCAGTACCGATCGCAGGTTTAACTGCTTTGCAATCGCTCAGGGATTTGGGTCAAATTCAAGCAGGAAACAAAGTATTGATTAACGGCGCTTCCGGCGGAGTTGGCACTTTTGCCGTGCAAGTTGCGAAAGCAATGAATGCGGAAGTAAGAGGAGTTTGCAGCGGTAAAAATAGAGAATTTGTCAAGAGTTTGGGAGCCGATTTTGTTCTGGATTACGCAGAAGTTGACTTTACTCAACAGCCCGAAAAATATGATATAATCTTGGATGCTGTCGGGACAAGAACATTTGCTGAATGCGAAAAAGTGCTGCAACCAGAGGGAATTTATATCTCGACTTTGCCGAGTTTAGAGAACCTCGCACCGATGTTAACAAGCTGGTTTATATCGGGTAAAAAAGCTAAATTAATTGTCGCCAATGCCAACAACAGCGATTTAAGGGCTTTGCGGGAGTTAATAGAATCCGATAAAGTTGAGCCGATTGTCGATCGCACTTACAGCTTAGCAGAAGTAGCAGCAGCCCACGTTTACAGCGAAACGGGCCGCGCGGTCGGCAAAATTGCGATCGGCATTGAATAATGAAGGCAATGCACGGATTTTGATACCCCTACACGGATTAATTATCGATCGTTCCTTCTGCTGCTGAAGTCAGAATGAAGAATGAAGAAGGAATTCGGAGCAATTATGAAATAACTATTCCCAATTACTAATTTCCAATTACCAATTTTCAATTACCCCTTCTCTCTTCCCAATTACCCCTTACCAATTACCCATTCCCTATGACTGCTCCCTCAAACTTGGAGACATCCGAACAAGGTTCCGACAACAACCTCGAAACAATTAGCCCGGAAAATAGCATTGCACCAATCGCAGGCGGTGCGATGGGTTCTCGCAACTTAGAAAACGAATTTCTCGACGAACTTCCCGACGAAGTTGAAATGTCTTTATTCGACCATTTAGAAGAATTGCGACAGCGACTTTTCTACTCGCTAATTGCAGTAGCAATCGCAGTAACCGGTTGCTTTTTCACAGTTAAACCCATCGTGCAACTGCTAGAAGTACCGGCCGGGCCCGTCAAGTTTCTGCAACTAGCTCCGGGCGAGTATTTCTTTGTTTCTATCGAAGTAGCGGGATACAGTGGCTTGCTCATCGCCAGTCCGTTTATTTTTTACCAGATAGCGCTGTTTGTTCTCCCCGGCTTGACTCGCAAAGAACGCAGGTTGCTGGGGCCGGTGTTTTTCGGTTCCAGTTTCCTATTTTTGGGCGGTTTAGTATTTGCTTACATCGCTCTGATTCCGGCGGCGCTTAACTTCTTTGTTACCTATGGAGCGGATGTTGTAGAGCAGTTGTGGTCGATCGACAAATACTTTAAATTTGTGCTGCTGTTAATGTTCAGCACGGGCTTAGCTTTTCAAATCCCGATTGTCCAAGTATTGCTCGGCGTTTTGGGCATAGTTTCTTCCAACCAAATGCTCTCCGGCTGGCGGTATGTAGTCTTGGGAGCGGCAGTTTTGGGAGCGGTGTTAACGCCTTCTACTGACCCTTTAACGCAAAGTCTTTTGGGAGGTGCGGTGCTGAGCTTGTATTTTGGTGGGGTTGGTTTGGTGAAGCTTTTAGGGCGCTAAAAACTCCACAGAAAGAGCGATCAACTCGCAGCCCAAAAAATATAGAGACGCGATCGCCCGCGCCTCTATAATTACTAAAAGTTAAAATTCCACACCAAAGTTTTGTCAAAACTTTGACTACATTCGGAACTGTTCTACTTCGGGAGTAAAGCCGATCGGCAAAACGTAATCCAGATTCTCGTGGGGACGAGCAATTATGTGATACGATAGCAACTTTCCGCCATCGACCTTTTTAACTGATTCAATTCCAGCAGCCACTGCTGCTTGCACTTCAGAAACATCTCCTCGCACTATAATTGTCCAGTAGGCGCGGGTTATTTTCTCATAGCGAACTAAAGTAACACTGGCTGCTTTCACCATTGAGTCCGCAACTTCTACTGCAGCGGGAAATCCTAAGACTTCAACCATTCCCAGTGCAACACCCATTACAACATTCTCCTAAATTTCACAAGATATCTGACACTCATTGTATGTGAAATTGTTGACAGAAATTGGTTCTGATGATTTTGGTCAGCGTCGCAAGTCCGATCGCCCAAAATTTAAAAAGCCCCACAAGCTGTTGCAGCATTTAAATCCCACAGCAGGGCCCGCGCCGGAAATCCCGCCACACAAGAGCTGGTTTAGCACATCACGATCGCTATAGTTTCCCAAAGCGAGGGGGGAGGCTCGCACTCCGGTATCATTCGGATGTAGCGCTTTGGTTTCCCTCGGCGCAGCCAAGGGGGGAGGCTCGCACTCCGGTATCATTCGGATGTAACTGGATTTGATATGACGGAGGACTGATGAGTGAGGACTAATGACTGATTCAAAACTCGTCTAGCAACCACTCCGAGGCTCTTTCACCCAAATCTAAGGCGACGCTGACAGCTTTACCCAAGCGGGGGCGATCGCGAGTAGTTATGATGTATTCTCTCACCTGTTCTGTGCTCCCCCAGCCGTTGAGGTAATTGGCCACCGCATCCAAATGCTCGAAATAATCAGCCTCCGTCATCGGAAAAGATGCCTGTTCTAGATATTTCCACATAACTTGCACAAAAATCTTGCCCCGCGTCCGCCGCAATCTGATATCGTAAGACTTTCCCCATTTTTCTAGCAGTAGCTGGTGTAAATCCTGGCCCGTCATGGTTGCTCCTGAGTTAATCCATTAAACAATAAAAGACAAAGTTCAAAAAATGTAATAATACTCTAATAAAGGCTGGAAGGCGCATTCTTAAAAGGAATTTTCGCGGCCTAAAATTTGTGCGAGCAGATTAACGGCAATTATCCTCCTTCCTCTGCACGTACAGGTTCGCTAACAGCTAACAAACAAACGTAACTTAAAACCGTAAAGGCAGGTCATGGCTCAATCTTCTGCTGGAAATCCCGATGTCCCCGATATGGGGCGTCGCCAATTTATGAATTTGCTGACGTTCGGTACAGTCACAGGTGTGGCACTGGGCGCACTCTATCCCGTTGTCCAGTATTTTGTTCCTCCATCGAGTGGGGCAGTTGGTGGCGGGGTGACAGCTAAAGATGCTTTGGGTAACGACATCATCGTTAGCGAATATTTGGCTTCGCACCCTGCGGGCGATCGCAGCTTAGCCCAAGGTCTCAAAGGCGACCCCACCTATGTTGTGGTGAAAGAAGACTTATCTATCGCCGACTACGGCATCAATGCAGTCTGCACTCACTTGGGTTGCGTCGTGCCTTGGAATGTTAGCGAAAACAAGTTTATCTGTCCTTGCCACGGTTCTCAATACAACAATGAGGGCAAAGTGGTGCGCGGCCCCGCGCCTTTGTCTCTGGCCCTGGCCCACGCCACTGTCGCAGATGACAAGATCGCTTTTACAACTTGGAAAGAAACTGATTTCCGCACCGGCGAAGCACCTTGGTGGTCTTAAACTATTTTGGATTTTAGATTTGAGATTTTAGATAGGGGGTGAATGGTGAAAACCACAGATAAGTGCATCCCTAAAGCAGTCTAATAATCCAAAATCCAAAATCCAAAATCCAAAATCCAAAATCCAAAATCCAAAATCCAAAATCCAAAATTGTCTGACCTTTGAGATTGAATACTCTAATGCCACAAACTAATTTATCTGCGATATTTCGCCGCAGTGCCAGGACGATCGCGAAAACAGCCTTAATTGCGATCGTAGCCGCAGGATTTTTCCTCACCAGCGACATCGCACTTCCCCAAGCAGCATTTGCTTACCCTTTCTGGGCTCAGCAAACAGCACCCGCTACTCCCCGCGAAGCAACAGGTCGCATTGTTTGCGCTAACTGTCACCTCGGTGCAAAACCGACTCAAGTTGAAGTGCCGCAATCTGTTTTACCTGACACAGTGTTTGAAGCTATTGTCAAGATTCCCTACGATACTAGCGTGCAACAAGTTGTCGGCGACGGCAGCAAAGGTGGCTTGAATGTCGGCGCAGTTGTGATGTTGCCCGAAGGTTTCAAGATTGCTCCCGCTGACAGAATTCCCGAAGAAATGAAGGAAAAAGTCGGCGATCTTTACTTCCAACCTTACAGCGAAACCCAAGAAAATATTGTTTTAGTGGGCCCAGTACCGGGAGAACAGTACAAAGAATTGGTATTCCCAGTTTTGTCGCCGAATCCGGAAACTGACAAGTCGGTTCACTACGGCAAATACCAAATTTATGTTGGTGGCAACCGCGGTCGCGGTCAGGTTTATCCTACTGGCGAAAAGAGCAATAATACTGTTTACAATGCTTCGGTAGCTGGCACCATTTCTAAGATTGCTCAACAGGAAGATGGCGGTTATCAAGTGACAATTCAACCTGCAGAAGGTGCAGCCGTTGTTGATACGATTCCCGCAGGCCCAGAACTGATTGTTACCGAAGGACAAACAGTTGCAGCAGGCGAACTTTTGACGAACAATCCTAATGTGGGCGGCTTCGGTCAAAAAGACGTAGAGATTGTGCTGCAAAGTGCCGATCGAGTTAAAGGATTGATGGCTTTCGTAGCTTTGACCATGCTGGCTCAAATTATGCTGGTTCTCAAGAAGAAACAGGTCGAAAAAGTTCAAGCTGCTGAAATGAATTTCTAAACGCGGCTGTAATTAGTTGGGTAAGGTGATCTGTGCACACCCAACTATTAGGTAAGTAGGGCGGGTATTCCCCGCCTTATTCTTTGATAAATAACCAGTAAAATAATGTTAATTGATGAGAAAATAGTTGAAGTAGGCCCGCTGCAATGGTTTTATCGGGAAACAAATCCGGTTAACGAAACTGGTAAACCCCCCGTACTGCTGCTGCACGGTTTGCCGTCCCAGAGTTTTACCTGGACTGTAATGATGCCGGATTTGGCGGCCCAGGGATTTAGATCGATCGCCCCCGATTGGGTGGGTTACGGGCGATCGACAAAACCAGACAAGCGCGACTTTGCCTACACTCCCGATGCTTTTATTGACGCCCTCGCTGGCTTTATTCAAGCTATAGAATTAGACCGATTTTACCTCGTTGTCCAAGGATTTTTAGCTTCAGCCGGCATTCAATACGCTTTACGCAATCCCGATAAAATTGAGCGTCTAGCTGTCATAAATACACCAGTGTCAGCAGATATCAAGTTGCCTTGGAAAATGCAGCAGTTGGGGCTGCCTTTTATTGGCGACATGATGACGCAAGACCCACTTTTGGTTGACAGAACTCTCGAAGGTGGCAGCCGCCAGACAATATCAGACAAGGATTTAGATGTTTACCGTCGGCCGTTTTTGAAGAGTTCGGATGCAGGTCGATCGCTGATGAATACAGTCCGCAATATTCAGTTGCCGCAGTCAATGGCCGAAATTGAATCCGGCTTGAAAGGATGGACTCGACCAACTTTATTTGTCTGGGGTTTGACAGATCCTTGGCTGAGTGTTGAACCTGTTCAAAAGCTAGTCGGTTCCCTGCAAAATGCAGAGTTAGTCACACTGGAACAAGCGGGGCATTATCCTCAAGAACATTGGTCAGAAAAAGTTGGCAATGCTGTGATCACTTTTCTGCGCCGCCAGGAGGTAAAATAATATTTTGTACATAACTCTCGGTGCTAGGTCAGTGAACCAGCTCCTCACCGAGCTGCATTCCCAGCCTCTGCCTGAGAACGAGAAATCTAAAATCTAAAATCTAAAACATTGATATGACTCGTCCCCGTTCAATTTTTGCCTTGATGATGGCGTTTTTGATGGCATTTCTGGTTAGTTGCAGCAGTGTCGAAGCAAAAGTTCCAACGACTTACACAGCAGCACAGACCCAGCAAATTCAGCGCTATGTTCCTACCCTGACAGAGTTCCGATCGCGCATGGACAACCTGGGAACCCTAATTCAAAAACGGAATTGGGTTGATACCAGAACTTACATTCACGGGCCTCTAGGCGACTTGCGGAACACGATGAAAACCGTCTCTGCGAGTTTGTTGCCTAGTTCTCAACAACAAGCTGTTGATTTAACTAAGAGTTTGTTTACCGAGTTGGTTAACATTGATCTTGCTGCTAAAGAGCTTGACTATGCAAAAGTCACGACCAGCTATCAAAAAGCTGTCAATGATTTCGATACCTTTTTACAGCTAATTCCTAAAGCTTAATAGCTTGAGGGCTTGGCATAGGGTACACACGGCTCACCGAGAAGATAATGTGCTCCGTGTGTACCCTACGAAAAACTACCAGAAACTTCTATAAAATCTAAAATCTAAAATCTAAAATCTAAAATCTAAAATTGAATGATTCGCGTTGCAATTATTGGTTGCGGTATTGTTGGGGGTTCGATCGCCTTTGAACTAAGTCAATTTCCCGAACTGAAAGTTACTGTGTTCGACAAACAGCCGCCGGCTCAAGGTTCGACTGGCGCTGCACTCGGTGTTTTGATGGGAGTTATCAGCCACAAAACTAAGGGTAGAAATTGGCAGTTGAGGGAAACCAGCCTTCAGCGCTACGAAACTTTGATTCCCAAATTGGAAGCAGTTACGGGGCGAAAAATTCCTTTTAACAAACAAGGAATTTTAATGCTTTGTTCGGAGGGAGAGGATTTAAGTAAGTGGGAAAAGTTGATAGCCACTCGCCGTTCTCAAGGTTGGCAATTGGAACTTTGGGATGTGGAACGAGTGCGCGAAGTCTGCCCTCATCTCTATTTAAATGATCAGATTATTGCTGCAATTTATTCGCCTCAAGACCGGCAAGTCGATCCGACGGCGCTAACTTTGGCTTTGGTTGATGCTGCTGAACGAAATGGGGTGATTTTTGAGTTTGGGGTGGAAGTTAAAGGAGCGGCGATTGCTGCTAGTTTGGAGTTCGACCGACTAATTGTGGCGGCTGGTTTGGGTTCTGCTGCTGTGACTGCATCGTTAAATCAGTTGGTTGATATTCGCCCGGTGTTGGGACAAGCGCTGCATTTGCGATCGCCCAATCCTGTAGGAAACCCAGATTTTAGGCCAGTAATTACTTGCGATGACGTTCACATTGTGCCTTTGGGAAATCAGGAATTTTGGGTGGGGGCGACGTTGGAGTTTTCAGAAAATGGCGGGGAAATTCAGGCGAAGGCTGATATGTTGGAGCAAGTGATGGCGAGGGCGAGTTTGCTTTGTCCGGCCTTAGCAGAAGCTGAAATAATCAAGGAATGGTCAGGATTGCGCCCGCGACCGGAAGGGCGGCCGGCCCCAATTATCGAGACGCTTCCCGGTAACGATCGCGTTCTCATCGCCAGTGGCCACTATCGCAACGGTGTTCTGCTGGCCCCTGCAACAGCGCGATCGATTCGAGAAATGATTTTGCAATAATTAACAAATGTTAATACAATCAAGATAGCCATTCATATCTTACATCTCAATATGTCCGACAAACCTTTAGGTAAACCGCGCTCTTTGTGGCGAGTAATTTTGCTGTCAGCAGTCAGTTTACTGCTATATTACGGATGGTACAAATGGATTATTCAAGAAGAATTGCGTCGCTATAACGGCAGCGGTTGGTCGGGAACTCTTTGCTTGCTTCCTTTTGTTTTAGGAGTAGCCGTCCCCCAAGCTTTGCGGATATTCGACCCTGACGTGCCCGGATGGTTTGGTTGGTTTTCCTTGCTCGGTATTGCCTGGATTTACATCGTGCAGTTCAAACTTTACAACGCAGTGAACGAATTGTACCGCCAAGAAGGAATCAAAGAACCGCTAACAGTTTGGTGGCTTTTTGTACCCGGTTTAAATTTAGTTGTCGGCTTGCGGCAAATTCACTTTTTGAGCCAGTTTTGGGCGAGAAAACAGGGAATTGAAGTTAAGGATAACTTAGCCGAAAGCATTCCTTTCCTCTCAGCTAACGCTTAAATAAATGGCTCTCCGGTACTTGCTATGCTAAAAAGTTAGTAGAACGACCCAAAAGCTAGCAAGCTTCGGAGTTTAAAATTTTCAAAATTAGCAAACCCATAAGCGGCTCTTTTAATAAGTTTTAGCTTATTGTTAATTCCTTCAACAATTCCATTAGTGGTTCGATTATCAAAATAATTCACAATTTCTCCAAACCATCTCATAATCGTCTGACTAGCTTTAGGAAAATACGCCACAGATTTTTCTAACCAATCCAGTAACTTTATTAACCCTTCGGCATTTTTTGCAGTTTCAAATATTTCCCTTAATTCTTCTTTAAGTACCTGCATGGTGGCTAGCTTTGGGAACATTTTTTTGACTTCTTTTAGCTTATGCTTTTGAGGTTCATTTAAATCTTTTTCATTTTTCAACAAGGCATACTTACTTTCTTTGATGGCTGCTAAATGGCGGGGGTTTTGGGTCTTCTTGTTTAAAGCTTCAGCTTCTCTTTTTTCACTTTTTCTTTGCTCGTCTAATTCTTCATTGACCTGTTTCATTACATGAAATCTGTCCGCCACTACGTCAGCATTTGGCATCAATTGTTGAACCAAAATTTTATAGGGTTTCCATAAATCTATGCTGACTTCTTCTATTTGATTTAGAATCTCAGAACCCCAACTCTGTAAGACTTTACGCAAATCTTCTATCCGTCTAGATTCGACAATAGCCAAGAGCTGTCTAGTCTCTATATCTACTAATACAGCACAATAGTTTCCCTGGCCTTTTACCAAGGCAATTTCATCCATGCCAAGTCTTCTAAGTTGTGAAGGTTTTTCTATTAATAACTCTTGGGCTACATCTTTTAACATTGTTTGAACTTCTTCTTCGCTCAACCCATTTCTTCGGGCTACACTCCGAATATTGCTGTCTAAAACTTCTTCAATAATTCGGCTAGCGAGCCTTTTCGTATAATGTCTATTTCTTCCGACATAATCTAAAGATTCACTAAAAGGTTTTTGACATTTTTCGCATTTGAATTGACGGCAGTTTACTCGCAAATAAACAAATCGAGCTGCTGTGGGTAAATCTTTAACTAAATGCCAATGATTTTGATGGAGTCTGTCACTTTTTAGGCCACATCTAGGACAAGAAGCTTGCTGTTGCTCTCCTTCTATATGTATAATTACTCCGATTTCTTTATGAAACTGATAATCCTTAATTAATACCCCAGGCAAGTCCAATAATTTGGCGAGGAGATTAAACTGAGCGTTGGAAGGCATAATTGACTTTTGATACCAAAATTTTTGCTTTCTACTTTATTTTATCGGCAACAAAGCTAAAAGTCAAGCTGGGATTAGCTTTCATCCAATATATGTACAACAAAAATTAAAAAACTTAGAAATTTACTAACTTTTTAGCATAACAAGTACCGGAGAGCCAAATAAATTAAGCTCCAATCGCTTGGCGCTGCGAGTAAATTTCTTCTATAAGCAGGTCACGCAGTTCATCCGCTATGTCGGTGGGAGGGTTGCCTGCGAGGGCGCGTCCAATCAGCCGTTCTGCTTCTCGGAGTTGGGCACACTCAAGGGCAAGTACGGCGGCGCTCCGATGCAGTATAGAACGAGTAGGCTCAAAATCCCATTCGTTTGCTACTAAATCTGCTGCGGCCCGTTCTTTCGCAAAGGCGGCTCTGGTGAGTGCAGTCACTTGGTTGATATCACCGCACTGACGGGCGAGAACTGCTCGATCGACCAGTTCCATTGCTTCATGGTGAAGGGCTTCTACGGTCTGCATTTTTTGACGATCCGTGCTTTGGGAGTACCGAACTCAATTACAGATACATAGCCAGGAGCTACGTCATCTGAAGGGCGGATTTGTTCTAATTTTATGTTAACTCTGGCTTGAATAATGCTGTCAGAACCTTTACGAATCCCGGAGACTTCTAAGCGGGCTTTACGCTGAAATAGGGTGCCTGGATCTTCGAGCGAACCAAGCCAAAAGTCAAAACCTAACCCTTTACCTTTGACAGAGCGTTCGATGATGGTGAGTCCAGTTAGATGAGGCATGATCAACGCCGCGATACCGTAGGCTCCATATTCAGTGGCAACTTCCCGATCGGCATTGAAGCGACGGATGGTATCATCGATCGCATCCCATTGAATTTGGATTTCACAGGGTTGAATCCCCTCGATGGTCAGCGTCACAGGGATAGAGTGTTCTCCATCGTCGAGGCAAACGGCGGCTGCATCTGCACAGATGGCTCCGAAGGTGAGTGACCAGCCTGGACGTTCTGGCTTGTTGTCGCGCAGGTCATTGAGCGAGAGAATTTTAATCGGGTTAAGGTGGGTCATCAGAGGAGATGGCATGGCGATCGCATCTCCCGAATCTTACTGCATATAGTCTTCAGTCATTTTGTTCTTTTAGCGGGTTCACCCGAATTTATGGTTGAAAACCAAAGTATTGGTAAACCCGCCCTTACCGAGCGACTCTTCACCAGAACCGATTCGGCAAATCCGCCAAAATGAGTTTGAGTTCCGGTTCATTAACCCGCTTAATTGCTTTAGGAATACTTACCCACTGCCGCTTTCTCTTGCCAGCTTCCGGCCAAATTTCTAGAACTGCTTGCACTTGCATTAAAAATACTTCTACCTGACAAGTATAGCCGGACTTTTGATACTCGTAAGTTCCCAGCAAATCCGGGAATACTTTACCCAACAAACCTGCTTCTTCCCAAGCTTCCTTGGCGGCGGAATCTTGGGGAGTCATGTCAGGTTCAATTAATCCTTTGGGAATCACCCAGCGCTTGCTAGCCGAAGAAGTAATCAGCATTACTTCAATTTCTCCGTCTTGAATGCGATAGGGAATTACCCCCGATTGATCGACCAGTAAAGCGATTTTTATACTCATGATTTCTGCAATATTTGTGGCTACAAAAGCTGCTGTAACCTCATGAACGGTTTACAACTAAAAAATAAAAACACCATCCTGATTCTCGACACTTCCCAAGTTGAGACAGCAATAAAGTGGAGAATAAACATATTTGGCTTTTCCTGTCTGTCGAAAATAGGAAATTCCCATGCACTCCCACTCAACAATAATATTATTATAATAACCGCGCACAATCCTCTACCGACAAGCAGATAAAAGCCGATCGCCAATATCTGCCTTTATCTGCGCCGGTATGGGGTTTTACACCTAATCTTTCTTCGCCTTAGCCTCCAAATTTTCCATCCGACTCCTCAAATCTTGATTATCCTTTTTCACCTGGTCTAATTCCTCCCGCAACTGCTTGACCGCTGCATCAGAACCAGCATTTTTCTGCACTCTTTGCACAGCTTCATCAGCCATGCGGCGGACGCGGCCATCGGGAGTTTGGTCAGCTAAAGAACGCAAAATGCGAATTGCTTTGCGAGTTTGCATTTGTCCTAATCCCGCTACTACAGAGACTTGAGTCAAGAAAAACGTCTCTTTAGATAATTCTGCCAATCGCTGCAAAATCCGTTCTAAATTGACCTTCGTTTGACCAGTCGAAATTGTGCCCAACGATCGAATTGCAGCTAAGCGCAAAGCTTGCGGAGTACCGACGGCTGTGTATTTCAAAATTAAATTCAGCGCATCTTCAGAAGTTTTCATTTGCGCCAAACCGGAGATCGCACCCGATCTCACTACCTCATTCCAGCCCTGACGCTCTTTCAGCACCAATTTTAACTCTTTCAGTACCTGTTCGTCGCTCGGTTTTTCGTCGGGGTTAGCCCCTGCAATGGAGCCCATAGCTGTCGCTGCTGCTGCTTCTACATAATAGCTGTCGTCGCCTTTTTCGACGATCGATCTCAGCGCTTTATAAGTTTCGTGAGTTTGGATTTTACCCAGCGCATTCACCACAGCGCGACGAACACGAGCATCTTTATCTTTTAAACCACTTACTAAACCTTCAAAAACTTGGTCGAGTTTAATTTCAACTAACTGACCGGCAACTTCGGCCCGTACTGCCCAGAACGGCTCTTTCTTGAGAACTTCTGACAGCGTTTTCACAGCTTCCAGTCCTCCCTTTTTCGCCAAAGCTTGGGCAGCGTAAATCCGGGAAACCGGGTCTGGATCTAATTGCAACTGAGCTTTTAGTTCTGCAACTCCATACTCTAACGCAACAGTTTTTAAGTATTTATTGCCGACATCAAAACTGATAAATGCAGGCTTCTCTTCGAGAGGAAAATAGAAGCTTTGCTCGCGTTCGTACACTCGCACTGTGAAAGTTTTTAGGTTCGGGGTTGAACGTGCAGAACTTTCATCGTCTGCCTCTTTTTCCGGCTTGTAACCGAAGCCGATCGGAATTTTCAGATCGAATACATCTTTGCTGTTGCCGTTGTCATTTTTGCTATCTTTTACCTGAGTTTGTGTTACAGTAACTTTTGCTAATTTGTTATCTCCGTCCCAAGAATAAGCAACCTTATAATCGGGATGGCCGCCGCGATAAACGTACTGGTCAAACAAAAACATGAGATTGCGACCGGTAGCCTTTTCTATCGCCCTGAGCAAATCGATGGTTTCTACAGTTTTGTGAGCGTTATCCCGCACAAAAGTGTGAATTGCTTTGTAAAATAATTCGTCGCCCAACTCGGCGCGAATCATGTGATAGACGCAAGCACCTTTTTCGTACAAGTGGCGATCGTACAATTCAATGGCTTCGCGGTAAACGTGAGTAACAATGGGGCGACGGTAGCGGGAACTATCTTCAGCTAAATAATTGCGGGCTTCATTTAACATATAGTAAGCCGCGTCTTCTTTGCCGTATTCTTTGTCAGTCCACAGCACTTCTGAATAAGAAGCCATGCCTTCTTTTAGCCAAGCATGAGACCAATGTTTAATTACTACTAAATCCCCGAACCACTGGTGAGCCAATTCGTGGGCAACTAAGCTTTCAGTGCCTCGATTGTCGAGGGTGGCGCGTTCGTCTAACAAGCACCTATCTGTCAGCAAAGTTGTCGAAGTATTTTCCATACCGCCGAAGATGAAATCATCGACGCAGACTTGAGCGTATTTGGGAAAAGGGTAAGGATAGCCAAATGCTTCAGAGAAGAATTGAATCATTTGAGGCGTTTTGCCCATGCTGCGCTTAGCGTCTGCTTCGCGGCTTCTTTCCACGTAATAATTAACTGGTTTGCCGTTCCATTCGTCTTTGATTTCGGCAAAATCTCCGACTGCTAAGGTCATTAAGTACGTCGGGTGTACCTGGGTTTGGGACCAGTGATAAATTTTATCGTCGCCTTCGTTTTTTGTACTAATTAATTCGCCGTTGGAAATAGCAAATAGTTGTCTCGGAACTTGCACTCTAATTTCCGAAGTTGCCAACTGTCCGGGATAGTCGAAACAGGGAAACCAGAAGCGGGAATCTTCGTCTTCGCCTTGAGTCCAAACTTGTGTTGGTTTGTCTGGATAGTGTTTGTCCGGGCCGACGAAATAGAGGCCGCGCTGGGGTTTTTCGACCGAGTATTCGATCGCAATTGTAATTGGTTGGTAAGCTTCGGTTGGTTCGTGTAGTTGAATTTGCAGCACTTCGCCATCGCTGTCGAAATTTTGCTCAATTTCGCCGACTTTTACTGATTTAATATTCAGGTTGACAGCATCTAAGGTTAATTTGTCAATACCGCTGCGGACTGGATTGATGCGGATGCTACAAGTGCCACGAAAGCTTTGTTTGGGAATATTCAGCACTAAGTCGAGGAAAATGTGCTCTACTTGACCGGGGCGATCGGGGTTGTAATGCGGCCTGGCACCGGGCATCTCGAAGGATTTGTTACCGTTTTCAGAATCAAAGTAAGTGTGTGACATTGTGATGGCAAAGTTGTGAGTCGATCGGCGATCGCTGGCAGCGCCGATCCGGCTGAACTGCCAGCTTATTATAGAGTAGCGCGTCCTAGCTGCTGTTGTCGCTAACTTCTTAAAAACTGGGTCGAGCGTTGACGGGATGGAAAAAATGATTTTTTCGCTACAATATCAGCAAGGTTAATGTCTGCAATCATCAGCCTGCAATTGAAATTGAGAGGGAAATCTGTATGACAGCTACACTATCAGTTCCCAGTTCGATCGAATCTTGGCTTGGCGACGAAGCCAAAGACTTGCTCACCCATCAAGCAAAAGTTTCTAAAGATTTGTTGCACCTGCCGGGGCCGGATTGGGTCGATCGCATTTTTGCTCAAACCGATCGATCTCCCCAAGTTTTGCGATCGCTTCAGCAACTCTATTCTAGCGGACGCTTGGCGAATACTGGCTATTTATCCATCCTGCCAGTAGACCAAGGAATCGAACACTCAGCGGCCGCTTCTTTTGCACCAAATCCCATCTATTTTGACAGCGAAAACATCATCAAACTAGCAATCTCTGCTGGCTGCAATGCTGTCGCGACAACCCTGGGAGTTTTGGGAAGCGTATCTCGCAAATACGCGCATAAAATCCCTTTTATTGTCAAGCTCAATCACAACGAGTTGCTAACTTATCCCAATCAATTCGACCAAATAATGTTTGCTTCAGTGGAGCAAGCTTGGAATTTGGGAGCGGTTGCAGTCGGAGCAACAATTTATTTTGGTTCTCCCGAATCGACGCGACAAATCCAAGAAGTCAGTCAGGCTTTTGCCCACGCTCACGAATACGGAATGGCGACAATTTTGTGGTGCTATCTCCGCAACGATATCTTTAAACAAGACAAAGATTATCACGTTGCAGCCGATTTAACCGGGCAAGCAAATCACTTGGGAGTGACAATTCAAGCTGACATTATTAAGCAGAAGTTGCCAGAGTGCAATAACGGTTACGAAGCTGTGGCTAAAGCTAGTGGCCACAGTTACGGCAAAACAGACAAGCGCGTTTATTCGGATTTGACAACGGATCACCCGATCGATCTAACTCGCTATCAAGTGCTCAACTGTTATGCGGGAAGGATGGGTTTAATCAACTCCGGCGGTGCTTCCGGGAAAAGCGATTTTGCAGAAGCAATTCGCACGGCGGTAATCAACAAGCGCGCTGGCGGCTGCGGCTTAATTTCCGGCCGCAAAACTTTTCAACGTCCCTTTGAAGAAGGTGTAAAATTGTTCCACGCCATCCAAGACGTTTATTTGTCGCCCGAAATCTCGATCGCCTAAAAATTTACCGCAGAGAGATTTGCCTCAATATCACAACCTAAACGTAGGTGTAGACGACCCACAAATGGTCGTAAACGTAGGGTGCACACTGTGCACCTTACGTAATTAAAATTCCTTAATCTAAGTTGCAACTTAGCTATACTATTAATAGTAGCTGAAAATATATAGAGACACAGTATATATAATTTTAAAATGCCCCACAGCCTTGTTTTAAACCTGCGACCAGTTGCACCAATTCCATCCCAGTTTTTAACGGGACGGCACCTCCACGCCTTATTTTTGAACCTTGTGAGTGCTGTAGACAGCGATTTGAGCGCGTACCTGCACGACCAATCTCATGAAAAAGCTTTCACTTTAAGCCCTTTTCAAGTAAGCAGAAAAGAGGCTTACAAAAGCAGCACGCCCCAGCCACAAAAGAGAGTTTTGCCTCCGGCTTCCCGCACAATTTCGCAGGCTGTACAGTGGGAACACAAGCAAGCAATTCAGGAAAATACGCCGATTTGGTGGCGAATTTCTCTGCTGGATGACGGTTTGTTCGATCGCCTAACTCAACTTTGGCAGCAACTTAATTTCGAGATCCCTTGTCATCTCGGCCCGACAAATATATACATTACTAATATTTTGAGCGAACCGCAATCAGACCAGCCTTGGGTAAACTTTTGTACTTACGGCGAATTGTTTGAGAGAGCTTCGGAAACTGAGCGCCAAATTGCTTTTACTTTTTACACTCCTACTAATTTTCGGCAAGGTGTATATGATAGTGCTATGCCCACTCGTGAAAGTATTTTCGGCAGTTTAGCGAATCGCTGGAACAAGTACAGCAGCCTTGCGATCGAATCTACTTTCACAGAAGCTATTTTCCCGAGTTTCTTCGAGATCCGAACCGAAGTTAGTACGGATTCTCGCAGTAAATTTATTGGCTGCGTCGGCGATATTAGTTACCGAATTATGGGAGATATAGCTCCTGCTACTATCAAGCAAATTAACACTTTAGCAGATTTTGCGCTTTACAGCGGAGTCGGGCGAAAGACGCCGATGGGTATGGGAATGACGCGCCGATTGCAGGTTTTTTAATTATTCAGTTGTCGGCTGAATTTCACTGACAATTTCATACACATCAGTGTCTGGTATTTTCGCAAACAAAGGCGTCATCTGCTTCAATATTTCCTGATAAGCTTCGTTTTGATTGGCTGCCATATCTTCTACGCTTTCCCAAAAAATGATGGCAATACCTTTGTCTGTATTGGGCAATTGCAGCAGGTATGCTCCCTTAAAACCTGTGGCATAAGTTGCAACGGCTTTTTCAAAAAGCTGTTCTGCAGCTTCAAATTTTCCTGGTTTAAATTCGCCAATGGCAACGTAGGCAAACTGATGTCTGAGAAAGTCGAGAAATTCTGACATATCTTTTTCCTCACTTAATAGCGCTACACCAAGTTATATTTTACCCGATCGCCCGAAATTTGTGAACTTCACAGCTTGGAGTTTCGCGCTTAGCTCATCGGCGGATTTATTAATTACACGTAACTGCGATCGCCACTCAAATACAAACTTTTTGAGTCAGGCGGCTGGAATCTCTCTTAAATAAACTGTTGAATCCCGGATTTTAGACGTTCACAATCCTAGGTACGCCGGAGCGACTTCTACCGCTACTACAGAAGGTAAAGCTGCTGATAACTCAAGTCTTGTGTGTAACTTCGAGCATACACAAAGCCGTAAAAAGTTGCCATTCAAAAGCGGTTTTTTGCAATAACCCTATTGAATTATTTAAAAATAACCTGTAACAATAATAACAGAGCAATAAAAATAAAGTAAAGAGCTACCTCAAACAAATGAAAAAAATATTAGTAATTGAAGACGATCACTTAATCAGAGAAACGGTATTAGAACTTCTGGAATCGCGCGGTTTTGAAGCTGTCGGTGCCGAAAATGGAAAAGTTGGTATCGAGTTAGCTGCCCAAATTCCCGATTTAATTTTGTCTGATGTCATGATGCCCGAACTCGACGGTTTTGAAGTATTCGCAGCCGTGCGATCGCACCCTGCAACCGCCAGCATTCCGTTTATTTTTATGACAGCCTCCGAAATGGAAAAAGCCCTGGAACTTAAAGCAGACGGCTATCTCAAGAAACCTTGCAGTGTCGCAGCAATGATCGGGGCGATCGCAACTCAACTAGAAAAATCGATAGTTACCAACCCACAACATCAAAAAGTACAGGACAATTCTGCGCCATCAAATCTTAGCTTGCGCGCCAGGAATCAAAAATGTCGGTTTGAGATTGCCTCGGTTTGCTGGCAATGACCTTCATCATCCAGGATACAAGCCCCCGGATTCATCCGTCCAGAAATAAAAAACTTGTATCCGATGAAACTTGCCCCCCGAATTTATCCGTGGGGTCAATGCTTCAATTCTTTAATCTAAAATCTAAAATCGCGCAATCGATTGACACGCACAGTACAGTAACGTTATTGATACATAAGTTGAGGGAATTTCAAATTGGTTCCATCCAGGGGTGGCTTAGACTGGGTATGTTGAATTTGGTTAAATATTTATGAACGCACAACCCAAAGGCCGCCTAGTTTGGAATCACTCTACCCACCTTCCCGGTTTGATACCAATTTTAGAGCGCCTCACCCTAAAAATCGGCATTCAAACTGTCACTCCGGGCGTCATCAACAAAGTTAAAGGACACATCCCCCGCATGACATTAAGAGTGTCAGTACCCATCCGCGGGGGATTTAAAATCATCGCCAGACAGGGCAAAACCGTACAAGAAGTCTTTATATTAACCACTCTCAGTCAAGGGGACTTGGAAGAGACGATCGCCCAAACCCTAGCCAAGTAACAATTTTTCCTTAGCAAGCAAAGCCCGGGCCCTAACCGAAGTAGTTTCATCGGTTTGGGTGATTTCCTCAAGTCTGGCCGAAACTTCGGCTAACCAATCAGGTTTAACAGTCGCAGCACCCGCCAAAGCTTGCAAACCCCCCGCTGCTGCGTAGCGAACCACCCATTCTGGATCACGGGACGCTTGCAGTAGCGTTTTCACAGCGCGAAGTTGAGCATCGGCAATTTGTTGTGCCGGCATCAGTTCCCAGCAAATCGTCCCCAAACCCCTAGCGGCCGCCCGCCGCACGCTCAAAGCAAAGTCATTCGCTGCTGCATCAAGCAAAATCTCCAAACCCCTGGGATCGCCAATTCCCGCCAAAGCCCGAACAGCCCAAGCTCTCGCCCCGTAATTGTAGCCGTCAAGCTGTTCTAGAAGCGGCAGCACCGCAGGTTCTCCGAGTTGAATTAGCCCGTCCACGGCGGCAACAGCGGCGCCTGGGTTGTTGTAACCGAGCACTGTAATTAAGGTAGGAATTGCTTGTTTTGAGGAAGCTGCCGCCAGTGCTTTGACTGCGTTTAACAAGCCCTCGGAAGAATCTGCTTGTTCGACAGCCTGAATTAGTTCTAATGCCATTTACTTATAGTATTTACAACAGGTTTACAAACAATTTGAGATTTTAGATTGCTAATTTTAACAATATTTCCTATGAACCTAAAATCCCTTGAAGTTGCGCTATCATCTCGGTGCGAGAACAAACATTCAGTTTGCGGAACATCCGTTTAAGAGCTTGCTTGACAGAATTCTGCGTAATCCACAGCGCTGCACCAATCTCAGCATTCGTTAGTCCTTGTGCTACCAGTTCCGCAATTTGTACCTCTCGCGGTGTCAAACGACTCGCTAACGGCGAAATGAATCTTGCCTCCGGCACCTGTAACTTTGCCAGACGGGCTGACAAGTGAAGACATAGCGCGCTCAAGCGAGCAACTTCCTCACCACCAAATGCAGGTGTATCACCAACGCGGGCTAAATTAACTGTACCAATAAGACGGCCGTCGCCTACAATTGGCCCAGTTATTATGTGTTCGTGATCGTAGTAGGCGCAACAGCGCTGATAAAGTTCGCAATGCTTCCAACCTCCCAGAGGTAGCACCATTTCTTCGTGAGCGGGAGCATGGCAGTCAAGCACGTAGCGCAACACCGGATCGACGGCTCGACCAACTTTTTCGTAGCGCTCTACAAAAGCACTAACATTGGGTATCCCGCGAACATCAATCTCGGCAATGCCGGAGTGTTCGCCAAAGAAATAGATTCCCCAGCGCTGTACTCCAAAATGCTCGCCAACTGCATCCATAAACCGCAGTCGAAGTTCGCGCTCGTCGCGAGCAGAGGCGATCGCGTCAAATAGGGCATAAAGAGAATTAGTCATTGATGGGTTCAAAGTGTACTCACTTGGGGACTATGCCATTTTGAGATTACTTCCTACCATAATCTCTAGCAAAGGTTCCAATAATTTGAAAAATGACAACTCAAGCAAAATATTACATTGGTCTGGTGATTTTTCCTGGCATGACTCAACTCGATATGACTGGCCCTTACCAAGTATTTTCCATGATGCCTGACACTCGTGTTCTGCTGTTGTGGAAGACTCTCGAACCAGTGACGAGTAGCGAGGGGATGACGATTTTACCTACCGCCACCTTCAATGACTGTCCGTCTTTAGATGTTTTGTGCGTTCCCGGTGGCGCGATCGGGCAGGTGGAAATGATGCAGGATGCGGAGGTACTGGAATTTCTGCGCCAACAGGGAAAAACAGCAAAATATATCACCTCGGTTTGTACGGGTTCTTTGATTTTAGCTGCTGCTGGACTCCTTCAAGGATACCGCGCTGCTTGCCATTGGGCATTTCGCGACCATTTAGCAATGCTGGGTGTTGAAGTTGGGACTCAAAGAGTGGTTGTCGATCGAAATCGCATCACAGGCGGTGGCGTAACTGCTGGTATCGATTTTGGATTGGTGGTTGTTGGCACACTCTGCGGCGAGGAAACTGCCAAAATGATTCAGTTACTTCTAGAGTATAATCCCGCACCACCTTTTAATGCTGGTTCTCCCGAAAGTGCTGGAGAGATTTTAGTTGAGCAAGTGAAGAAATTTGGCGAACAGCTAATAGAGGCATCCCTCGCAGCAACGAAGCAAACAGCGCTCGGATTGGGTATTAATCATTAAGTTAATAGTTACCTGCGCTATTTACAAAAGGCTATCCATTAAGTTCATAACTTGGATAGATTCATCTGATAAAGATAGTGATTCTTGTTGATTGAGGTGATGCTCCAAAACTCCTTTGAGCGCAATCAATTTCAGGCTATTTTCTGCTAAAGTTTCAGAAATAGCTTGTGCTCCCGGCAAATAGCCGATCGCCCCCAAGTCCATCAAAGCCGATCGCCTCAACTGCAAATTATCCCCATTCAAAGCTCTTACCAACCGCTCTCCGTAAATCCGCTCACCAGTTAACTGATACATCGCCCGCGCCGCAGCGTACTGCACTCGCTCCACAGAATGTTCTAAAAAAGGTGAAATTAGCGGTATTGCTTCTGTCGCTTTCAGCGTTCCCAAAGCTTCAATTACCGAGTCGTAAGGTTGCACGAGGTGCGATTTTCCGGGCACTCGCACAGCCACAGCTACGCCCCCATCCAATAGCTTCATTAGCGGCTCAATAGAATCGCGATCACCCAGCATTTCTAGAGCTTGAGCCGCCGCTTCTCGCACGTAATAATCCGCGCATTCCAAACAGCGAATCAGCGCTGGTAAGGCTTGTTTGTCGCCCAATTTACCTAGAGCCCGCGCCGCATTTCGTAATAGGGAATAGTCGCCGATTTTTGTTTGTTCTGACTCTTCTTCCAATGCGGCAATTAAAGCTGCAATAGCTGCCGGTTCCTTGACTCGAAATCTACCAATCCACCAAGCAGCATAATATCGGAGACTGTCATCTTGGGAGTGCAAATTTGCGATCGCCTGTTCAACTGTTAAAGACTCGCCCTCAGCTACACCCGCCGGCGGTGAGTCGGATTCGTAATAATCCATAGTTATTAGTTATTAGTTATTAGTTATTCGGCGATTGAAATCGCTGCTACACAGACAAAACCCCCCTGGGCGGGTTGGGGAAACTCGGCGATTAAAATCGCTACTAACTAAACAGACAAAACCCGCTTGCGCGGGTTGCATTAACTCTTAGTCCGCCTAGGCGGACTTCATTTGTGTAGGAGCGATTTCCATCGCCCCTTCTAGCTTGTGTAGGAGCGATTTTCATCGCCCCTTCAACCAAACTATTGGTGCTCACCCGATGATTCATGGGATGATTCATGGGATGACTCATGGGATGATTCTGCACCCGCGCTTAAAGGATGAATGCTGACAATTTTCCCGCCCATGCGAGTAATCCGCTGCATTTCTTGATTCATCCGATTGTAAGGCACGTTGATAAATGTACTCGCGCTCGATCGAATCGAATAATCCACATTATTTGTTTCATCGCTTTGGCGCAAGCCCACAACTTCATACCGAAAGCAGCGACCAGCCGAAGCTGTATTGCCACTTTTTCCACCTACAATTTGACCCAACATAAGCTTCTTGGTAATTGGTAATTCGGACTGTTGACTGTTGACTGTTGACTGTTGACTGTTGACTGTTGACTAAAAGCTACTAACTGCCAACTGCCAACTGCCAACTGCCAACTGACTAAATTGCAGTAATGCTGGCGATTTTGCCGCCCAGGCGTTGAAATTTCTGGATTTGCGACGACAAATCCTCAACAGGTACGATGAAAGCCTTGCTGCTGCGGCGCACGCTGGGATAGCCGCCCGTGCGAATGCCCGAAACTTCCACGCGCAACAGCCGCCCTTCTTTGCCGTAAGCTGCTGCGCCGCCGAAAGTGCTGCTGGGAGTTACGTTTCTGGCAGAAGGCCGATATGCCCAACCTTCGTTACCGCCGGAGGGACCGACTACAGGCGTAGCGGTGTTAGTGCCGAGTTCGACCGCTAAGCGAGAGTTATTGCCTTCTAGTTGAGATGTATCGCTGTTTGCATAGCCCCGATAGAGGCGAAACATCCGGGTAAAACCGACGGTTTTTTGACCGCGCTGGGTGTTAAAGCCGCGGTAGTAAGGCACGATACTTTCGCCGAAGTTTTCTTGATACTCTACTGAATCGATGTAAGAATCAATATCAGCGTCGTAGCCTTGTGTTTGATACAAATCTAAGTGCTCAACTACTTCAGATTCGTCGTAGGGAGCGCGACCGAGCAAGTGTTTGTAGTTTAGTTCGATCGTCCGAGTTTGGAAACTGTTGTAGAAAAACTTGGTTTTGTACAGTTCTGACTTAGCTACAGCGCGTACAAATTCTCGTACAGTCAAACTGCCATCTCGCAGCAAAGACTCGGAACTTGTAAGTCGCTCGGATTTCATTAAATAGTCGTTGCCCAGCACCTGACGGTAAACCGCACGAATCACAGTTTCAACGTCGTCTTTGCTGTAGTTCGGGCGCAATTCTACCTTCGGCGCATCGCTCAATGCGGAAGTTCCCAGTCTGGACGCTGCTGTCGTAATCGCCACCAGATTTTCTCCTAAATTAATGACAAAAGTTTAATGCTTTGTTGCACTTGAGATTTTTAGGACTAAGGCTAATATTTCTCAAACTAGGGTGCGCTGGGCGCGCCTGCTCAAAGTAGGGTGTGCACTGCACACCTTACCTATACACATAAAATTGAAGAATTTTTTAGCCTTAGTCCTAACTTGCTAAAGACGTTTCAAAAAAACGTCTTTACAAACTTTAAGCTGTGGTAATACTTACCACTTTGCCGCCACGTTTGTTGATTTGCTGCAAGCGGCTCGAAAGTTGCTCGTAAGGCACGAGATATTCGGTAGTAGTCCGCCGCACTTGAGGCGAAAACTTAGCCGAACCTTGCATTGCGGTGACTCGGTAGAGTTGGTCGCGAGAACCGCCGGAAGTCCCACCAAGGGCTTTTCCGGTGGAGGCCGTGTGTATCGGGGAAGCCATATTTCTCGCTACTTCCCAAGTCAGCCGGGCTTGGGTTTGGTTTTGCGATCGATCGCTAGAAGCAAAACCCCGGTACAATTGAAACATCCGGTTAAAACCGACCGTTTTTTGACCTCTTTGGGTCGCGAAACCGCGATAGAAAGGCACTATACTGTCGCCAAAATTTTCTTCATACTCAACTGAGTCAATGTAAGAATTGATTTCAGCTTCGTAGCCTTCTGCATTGTACAAATCAACGTGGAAAGCAATTTCCGACTCGTCGTAAGGAGCGCGGCCCAACAAATGCTTGTAATTAAGCTCAATTAACCGTGTTTGCGAGTTCGGATAAAAAAACTTTTTCCGATAAGTTTCGGAATGTGCAATTGACCGCACAAAATCTTTCACTGAAATCTGCCCTTGCAGCAGCAGAGATTCAGCACTGGTAAGTCGTTCGCTCGACATTAAATACTCGTTGCCGAAAACTTGGCTGTAAGCGGCACGAATTACTGCTTTCGCATCGTCTTGCGTCCAGTGGGGACGCAGTTCTACCCGTCCCGCTTCTTCAAATGCTTTTATTCCCAACCGTTCTGCTGCACCTAATCCCGCCATCTTCGCTTCTCCCTTTTTTGCTTTAAAAACTGATAACTGCTTAAAAAAAAGTATTTGCAAAACTAGGCTTTGATCGCAGATGCCCGGAATTCTAAACAACCGCTAACAATCAAGCTAACAGTAGCTTACAATTCCGGGCATCACGCAAATCTAGCTCAGAGCGTTGATTGCGTAGTCGATGTAGGAAGTCGCTTCAGTTGCAGCGTCGCCACTCAGACCGTGGTTGGCTTTGATGTACTTGAGAGCTTCAACGTACCAGCTAGGAGACAATTCAAATGTCCGGTTGATTTCGTCAACACCTGCAATCAGGTACTCGTCCATCGGACCGGTGCCGCCTGCAACTAAGCAGTAGGTGACCATGCGGAGGTAGTAGCCGATGTCGCGAGCGCACTTAGCTTTACCTGTTGGGGTAGAAGCGTAGTTCGGGCCTTGCATTTGTTGGGTGTACGGGAATTTGTTGTACACAGCTTGAGCTGCACCGTCGATCAAGCGCTGAGAGTTGGCGGTCAACGCTTTGGCTGCTTCCAAACCTGCTGCTGCTTGGCGGAAACGGCCGAAGGCTACTTGCAGTTCAGTGCTGCTCAGGAAACGGCCTTGAGAATCGGCTGCTGTTACTGCTTCAGTCAAAGGGGTTTTCATTGTTCTGGTTTCTCCCTAATGTTGTGTTGTTTTTGTACAAAAATGATTGTTTGCAAAAATGCGATGCTCGCTTCTTTACAAGAAATGTTCGCTTGGCTATTTTTAGCCGACTGCATTAGCTGCGCGGTCGAAGTAGCTGCCGATTTCAGACATCAGCGAGCTGCAATCACCACGGGTAACACCGTTGGGGTCGTTAGCGATCGCGATTGCTGCTTCCTTCATTTTTTGCACGCCGGCTGCAACTGAGCCACCGGGAACTCCCAGAGCTTGGTATGTTTCACGCAGACCGTTCAAGCAGCGGTCGTCCAAAACGCTGGCGTCGCCTGCAAATGTTGCATAGGTGACGTAGCGCAAGATGATTTCCATATCGCGCAAGCAAGCTGCCATGCGGCGGTTGGTGTAAGCATTGCCACCAGGAGCGATCAGTTGTGGCTGTTCAGCGAACAGGGTGCGAGCTGCATTGGCTACGATGCTGGATGCGTTGCCGGTGATGCGGTTTACTGCGTCAATCCGCTTGTTGGCGTCGGAAACCATGCTGCTGAGAGCATCGAGTTGGCCCTGAGCTAGAAATTCGCCCCGAGCGTCAGATTGGGAAACCACTTTTGTAAATGCGTCAAACATGAAAGAACTCTCCTATTTGAGTTAATTGAGTTTGGTTGCGGTATAAAACCGTTAAGTTAAATTTGTTCAGGCTACGAGAGCCTGCAAGGGTTGAAATTTGATGCCAGCTAATCTGCTGCTTCGATCGATCTCTCCCTTTCCGCTACCTGCACTATTGTTACATTGCAACGGAGGTTTAAGAAACCTTAGAAAATTTTACACCTTTTATGAGATGCGACAAACCTTGTCAATCAGTGTTTTTGTTAACTTTGGCCTGTCGTTTCAACCCTCTGATAACTTTATACAATGCTCGCCCGCGTTTGTTTATTACAAATTATTACAGGAACTTATCTCTCTTAGAAGGTAAATTCTGGTTGGGCGAGTGGGGGCAAATCTCATTCCTGCGGTAGATGCGTGAATGCAGCTGGAAACTCCAAGTCGGGTTCTGTAACCGTGCTGTGGCGGTGGAACCGCCCCAAACCATCAAGTCGGGCATCGCCTCTGTTGGCTTTCCTACGGAAAACCGAATTGTTAAGAAGAGTTAAGGAAATTAACGTTTGGCTAAAACAAGGCACGGGAATAGGGAAAAAACCAAAAATTCTGCCCCAGCCAGGATGCAGGCAGAATTCGGTAGGTAAAATCCAATCTTATTGTGACCCCGATCGCCACAGCTACAACTTTTGCCCGAAATATCACCATTTAAAGACTAAACTCAGCCGTTGGGCCTTGGGTAAAAGCCGAAGAAATTGCTAATTTTTAGTTAAGGTGGATAAGTGCTAGGAGCGGTAGGTCTACAAACGGCGCGATAGATCCGCCAGACGCAGTGAAGTTAAAAGCTTCCTGCCTTCCCGGCATCGAACCGCCGCATACGAGTCCCAAGTTAAACAGTTTTTGATTCAGAACTCAAAACTTAAAAGTCTCTGACTGTAATCAGCCACATCCATCGGCTGTATCTGTCCGGCCGCAGTCCCCTAATTGCCCCATGCTCGATCGTAATTTATGTCTTCAACTTCTCCCTCTTCTTGGCACACCGTAGCAATTGACCAAACTCTCAAGCAGCTAAGCAGCAACAAAGACGCTGGCTTGAGCAGCCAACAGGTGTCAGAACGCTTGCAGCAATACGGCCCCAACGAACTAGAAGAAACAGGAGGCCGCAGTCCGTGGTCGATTTTTGTCGATCAGTTCACCAACATCATGTTGTTGATGCTGATGGGTGTGGCCGTGATTTCGGCTTTTTTGGACATTCGGTCGAATACTTTTCCCAAAGATGCGATCGCCATTTTTGCGATCGTCATACTCAACGGCATTCTCGGCTATTTCCAAGAAAGCAGCGCCGAAAAAGCCCTCGCAGCACTCAAAAACCTCGCTTCTCCCCTAGTCAGAGTCCTGCGGGACGGCAAAACTTCGGAAATAGCAGCCAAAGAACTCGTACCCGGAGACGTGATGCTATTGGAGGCTGGGGTAAAAATAGCAGCAGACGCACGCTTGATCGAAACATCAAATCTGCAAGTCAGAGAATCTGCTTTGACAGGAGAAGCTTTACCAGTTACCAAGCAAGCCGATCTAGAACTTGCCGAAGATGCTTCGTTGGGCGATCGACTCAACCTGATTTTTCAAGGGACAGAAGTTGTTCAGGGACGAGCAAAGGCGATTGTTACCAACACCGCAATGCAAACTGAACTGGGCAAAATTGCCACCATGCTTCAGTCAGTAGAAAACGAACCGACTCCCCTGCAACAGCGGATGAGCCAGTTGGGAAATGTTCTAGTCTCCGGTGCCCTAGCCTTAGTCGCAATTGTCGTCATCGGCGGCATGATTACCTTCCAAAACGGCGGCATCGGTTTCGATACCAGCAGGTTTGAAGAGTTGTTAGAAGTTTCTCTAAGCATGGCTGTGGCTGTGGTTCCCGAAGGACTCGCAGCAGTCGTGACAGTTACTCTGGCACTCGGAACTAGACGGATGGTGAAACGAAACGCCCTGATTCGCAAACTACCTGCGGTAGAAACTTTGGGTTCAGTAACAACCATTTGTTCCGACAAAACAGGTACTCTGACTCAAAATAAAATGGTAGTTCAGCTAGTCTCTACGGGCGACTGCACAGTCGCCGTCGCAGGATCCGGCTATGCCCCGATCGGAGATTTTACCGATCGCCATACATCGACCCAAATTAATAATTTAGAGGAATATCCAGAACTCGAATCTTTATTAATTGCCTGTGCAGTTTGCAATGACGCAGTGTTGCAACAAGAACAGCAAGAATGGCAGATTTTAGGCGACCCCACAGAAGGAGCTCTGCTGTGTGTAGCAGGAAAAGCAGGCATTTATAAGGAAAAACAGTCTCAATTACTGCCGCGGACGGCGGAATTTCCTTTTTCTTCCGAACGCAAGCGGATGAGCGTGATTTGCGAAGTGCCCGGCCGATCGGGACATTCGGGATTTCCGGCAAAAGAAGGACAGCAGCCGAATTATTTGATGCTGACCAAAGGTTCTCCAGAGTTGACTTTGGAGCGCTGCAAAGGCATTATAGTCGGCGATCGAGTACAACCTTTAAATCAGGAAATGCGCGATCGCATCCTCGCCGAAAACAACAACATGGCAAGCGGCGGTTTGCGAGTCCTGGGGTTTGCGTACAAACTCTGGGAAAACGTGCCACCCGAAGGTTCTGAGGAAACCAGCGAACAAGAAATGATTTGGCTGGGACTCGTCAGTATGCTGGACGCCCCGCGCCCGGAAGTGCGCGAAGCAGTGGTCAAGTGCCGCGATGCAGGCATTCGGGTGGTGATGATTACAGGAGACCACCAATTGACAGCAAAGGCGATCGCCTACGATTTAGGTATTGCTAAAGAGGGCGATCGAGTGCTCACCGGTCAAGAATTAGAAAAGCTTAGCCAAGAAGAACTCAAACAACAAGTCGAACAGGTTAGCGTTTACGCCCGCGTCTCCCCCGAACACAAATTGCGAATAGTCCAAGCTTTGCAAAGTTGGGGCAAATTTGTCGCGATGACCGGCGATGGCGTTAATGACGCCCCCGCTTTGAAACAAGCCGATATCGGCATCGCCATGGGGATTACCGGCACCGATGTCAGCAAAGAAGCTAGCGATATGGTGCTCCTAGACGACAACTTCGCAACTATTGTCGCCGCCGCTGAAGAAGGGCGAGTAGTTTATAGCAATATTCGCCGCTTTATTAAATACATTTTGGGCAGCAACATCGGCGAAGTTTTGACAATTGCCGCCGCACCTTTAATCGGTTTGGGAGGAGTGCCGCTGACCCCGCTGCAAATTTTGTGGATGAACTTAGTAACAGACGGCGTTCCCGCTTTGGCCTTGGCTGTGGAACCGGGAGAACCGAACGTGATGAAAAAGCCTCCTTTCAGTCCGCGAGAAAATATTTTTGCGCGGGGTTTGGGTTCTTACATAATTCGGATCGGGATTATTTTTGCAATTTTGACGATCGCGATGATGTCTTGGGCTTACGGATATACCACCAACCCTAACCATGTTGGAGATCCCGAGGCTTGGAAAACAATGGTGTTTACAACTCTTTGTTTGGCGCAAATGGGTCACGCGATCGCAATTCGGTCTAACACTCAGCTAACTATCGAGTTAAACCCCTTCACTAATCTTTTTGTGTGGGGGGCTGTGATTGTTACTACTGCTTTGCAATTGATGCTAATTTACGTTCCGCCACTGAGAGCATTTTTCGGCACTCATTATTTAACGGGGTTTGAGTTGCTGGTTTGCTTCGGTTTCAGCGCTCTGATGTTTGTCTGGATTGAAATGGAAAAACTGTTTGTGCGCTTTTACAAATCTAGAAAATAGTGTTAATGGCTAACGGATAATGAGCGATGCTTCATTATTCGTTAGACTGCTCGCATTTAAGCAGATTCTCAACACTATAAAGTCATTGCAAGCGCAACGATCCGCAAAAACTCCAATTCCACAGATTCGCCATTGAATGGGTAAGGTACGCAATGGGCATCCTACAATAACTTTACTGCCAATTCATAATTCCGAATTTCCAATTCCCGATTCCCGATTCCCGATTCCCAATATTATGTATTTGAAAACGCTGCACTTACGGCAGTTTCGGAACTACTTCGATCAAAAGGTGGCGTTTGACGCTCCCAAAACTATTTTAGTAGGAAATAACGCTCAAGGAAAATCTAACTTGTTAGAAGCGGTAGAGTTGCTTTCTACATTAAAAAGCCACAGGGTAGGGCGCGATCGCGATTTAATACTCGACTCAAAGCCGATCGGGCAAATTGATGCTACACTCGAACGTCAAACCGGAGCGATCGACTTAGCTTTAACTCTTCGCTCTCAGGCGCGTCGCACACTGAAGCTCAACGGTGAACCGCTGCGCCGCCATTTAGACTTTTTGAGCGTCTTAAATGTAGTGCAATTTTCTTGTTTGGATTTGGACTTAGTGCGCGGCGGGCCCGAAGGAAGGCGCAATTGGATCGATCGCCTAGTTATCCAGTTAGAACCGATTTACGCTCACATTTTGCACCAGTATAATCAAATTTTGCGCCAGCGAAACGCTCTGTTGAAACGTTCTAAAGCAATCAGGAAAGCCGAATTTTCCGAAGGTTTTGACAAAATGCGATTTATCGGATCTGAAACTCCCGAAGACCAAAATATCGCAGAATTCCCAATGCCCAATGCCCCCTTCCCAATCCCCCATTCCCAATCCCCCATTCCCAGTTCAGAATTAGCTTTGTGGGACGCGCAGTTGGCGACAGCGGGGGCTCGCGTGATCCGCAGGCGCGATCGAATTTTGCAGCGATTGATGCCTTTAGCTCGAAATTGGCACCAGTCAATTAGCGGTTCAGCAGAAGTTTTAGATGTGAAATACGATGCTAATATTGAAGTAAGTTCGGAATTAATCGCTAAAGACAATCTTGAAGGAGTGCGGCAAGCATTTTTAGAGAAAATTCAAAAAAGGGCGATCGCAGAACAGTTTCAAGGAACCACTTTAGTCGGCCCCCACCGCGACGACATTACATTTACCATTAACAATACCCCAGCTCGTCAATACGCATCCCAAGGTCAGCAGCGAACTCTGGTATTAGCATTAAAATTAGCCGAATTGCAGCTTATTGAAGAAGTCGTCGGCGAAGCGCCTTTACTATTGCTCGACGACGTACTTGCAGAACTCGATCTGAGCCGCCAAAATCAACTTTTAGAAACAATTCAAGAACGATTTCAAACTCTGATTACTACAACTCACCTAGGCGCTTTTGATGCTCAGTGGCTGCGACAAACCCAAATTCTCTCCGTCGTTGCTGGACAAATCAATCGATTTTAGATTTTAGATTTTAGATTTTAGATTGACAAATTTTCTGTTTCATGGTATTAATGCAAAAATTTTGAAAAATTGGCATTATTACCTCAATTCGAGATAGGATAAAGGTTAATTTTGATTGTCGCTTTCCCTGCCATTTTTCTAAACCTTATGAAGCATTACATTTCGCGTCTGTTAGCCCTGGTATTAGTTGTTGTCATCGGCGTAGCGGGCTGTACCAATGTTCCAGCCACTCTGAGTGGAGATTATGGTCAAGACACATTAGCATTAGTGAAGAGCTTGAGAACAGCGCTCACTTTGCCAGAGGGCGCGCCCGAAAAAGCCGCCGCTCAAGCCGCTGCTCGCACCAGTATCAACGATTTTTTTGCTGAATACCGCCGCGATCCCGCTCTTACCAAGCTGGCCTCTTTCACGACAATGCGGACGGCATTAAACTCTTTGGCAGGACATTACAGTTCCTATCCCAACCGTCCCGTTCCTGAAAAATTGAAAAAGCGTCTTGAGTCAGAATTTCAGCAGATTGAAGCTGCTCTTAACAGAGGAGCTTAATCTCAAAATTTAGGATCAAGGATAAATTTTAACCATTCATCTTTCATCCTTGATATTGGAGTGTTAACAATTTTTAGTAGAAATATCAACTGCTTTTAGCGCCCACTATATCCAGGCGCTTTTTTATGCAGAATTTAGGGGAAAAAATACTGAAACATTGAACTGGATATGATTTCAAGTCCTGGCTTTTTACCCATTTTATTCTTTAGTATGTTATAGAGGGACTTCGTTTGTAGAATAGCGGTTTCAAGTGGCGAGTCTTATCTTTCCTGCCGTTATTCGATCGCACATAATATAAATAGTCGCCAGACAGAATTTGCATTGTGCGATCGACTTGTGCCATAACTAAGTCAACCGAAAAAAGTAGAAAATTTGTAGCTGCTTGTTGAGCGCGATCGGCAAAATGCGATCGCCAGCCAATTTAAACTAGAAAACCCCATTCAACTCTCCCATGAAAATTGCACCAACCCGCATCGCGAATTTTCAACACCAGCGACGCTTTTTAAGTGCGGTAACTGCTGTTTTAACCAGTAGCTTCATCAGCCAGCTTGTTTGGCCCTTTATCGGAAATCAACCAGCTTTTGGCCAAACATCAGCCTATTGCCAATTATCCCCTGAACAGGTCAATCAAAAAGAAGACTTGCGCCGCGCCGCCCTGTCGGGAAAACGGGAATCTCAGCAAGCATATTTTGCTGTTTTGAACAAACACGCGCGGGAAATAGCAGAATGTCGCCAAAAAACTTGGCCCGAAACCCAAGCAGTTTGGCTGCGTTTGTATCCCTGCGATGTCAGACCCGGAGAACTCGATCGAGTATTAGACAAAGTTGTGAATAAAGGCTACAACCAAGTCTATGTCGAAGTGTTTTACGATGGTCAAGTGCTTCTCCCAGCAGCCGACAATCCTACGGCTTGGCCTTCTGTTGTGAGAAATCGCGGTTACGAGAAATACGACTTGTTAGAAAAGGCGATCGCCAAAGGCAAACAACGAGGTTTAAAAGTATACGCCTGGTTATTTACCATGAACTTTGGCTATAGCTATGCTCAGCGTCCAGACAGACAGCAAACCCTCGCTATCAACGGTAAAAATCAGACAAGTTTAACAGTAAGCGAATACGCAGCAATTAACGAGGACTTCGGAGAAGTTCCGGGCAATCAAGCCTTTATCGATCCGTACAACCCACAAGCACGGCAAGACTATACTTTGTTAGTAAATCAAATAGTCAAGCGCAAGCCACAAGGAATGTTATTCGACTACATTCGCTATCTAAGGGGCATCGGGCCCGCTTCAGTTGCTACCAAAGTTCAAGACTTGTGGATTTACGGCCCAGCATCGCAGCAAGTTCTTTTGCAGCGGGCTAACAATCAGCAAGGGCGAGATTTAATTCAGCGGTATTTGACTAAAGGATTTATCAATCCTAATGATGTTCAAGCAGTAGTCAAACAGTATCCAACTGAGCGAGAACCTCTTTGGCAGGGCCGAATTCCGCAGGCGATGTCAGTAGCAACTCCACCTTCTAGAAGAGACAATGCCACATCCAGATCAGCCTCAACAACTCCCGCCGCTAACAAGCCAAACCCTGCAACTCCCACACCAAAACCAACACTGCGGCTTCCCGATACCGGCACTCTGCAAAAAGACCTCTGGAAACTGAGTGTTGCTCACGCAGTCCAAGGCATTTTAGATTTTTTGGGAATAGCAATTCAACCCGCTCAAAGGATGGGAATTCCTGTAGGAGCGGTATTTTTTCCCACTGCAAATCAAGCGATAAATCAAGGGGGATATGATTCGAGATTGCAGCCTTGGGACACCTTTCCGCCTGCCGTGGAATTCCACGCCATGTCTTACGGAAATTGCGGCGATGTAAGCTGCATTGTGCCACAGGTGCAGCGGACTGTAAGTTTAGCACCTGCGGGGGCAAAAATCATTCCTGCCATTGCTGGAGATTGGGGAAAACCTCTCAAAAATCGGCCGTCTTTGGAGATTCAAATGCGGGCAATTCGCGCCGCAACTCCCCAAATTAATGCGGTGAGTCATTTTGCTTTTGGGTGGCAAGAACCGGAGGATGAAAGGGCACGGCAAACTTGCAGATTGTAGATATATTCCTGGACGAAAAGGGTGTCATTACCTTGTTTTATGGTCGCCGCAAGAGCATGAAAGCGTAGATTTTTGAGCAATAAACCGGGTTTTTATATGGGAATCAGCGGCGAATCACGAGTGATTTGCCTAAGAAAACCCGGTTTTTGCCTAAGTCTTGCTTGAGTGCGATCGACCTTTTGAAAAAAAAAATTACCAAACTTTTAAGCTAGCAGAACAATCAGGCATAATGAGATGGTTCAAAATAAATCCTATACCTGATGAGTCGCAAACGCCATAAAAAATCGGTAATTAAAACCGTTATACTTATCGGATTGAGCCTCACAATTTCCCTGTTGTGGGAAAACAGAAAAACCGCCAATTCAAATCCGCTAATACCGATCGCACCCGTTGAAAATCCCCCGCCAAACCTCCTGAAACCCCGAAAACTAAAAACACCCCATTCTGCCCCCGCAGCTCCCTCTCCCAAACCTCCCGAACAACCTTTAGTCTTCGCACCGCCCGCGCACTTTCGCAGCCAAATTGTTTATAGAGCCAGTATTAACAACTCAAAAGTTATCGCCCTGACATTTGACGATGGCCCTTCGCCTGAAACTTTGAAAATATTAGAAGTTTTGCAGAAACAGCAAGTTGTGGCCACATTTTTCTGCTTGGGTGCAAATTTGCGGGAGTATCCAGAAATTGGGAAAAGAGTTGTGCAAGCGGGAAATGCGATCGGCAATCATACTTGGCATCACTATTCTCACAATGTTACCGAAAAAACAGCATCGAATGAAATAGATAATACTGGTGTTCATATTTATCGATCGACTGGGGCAAAAAGTTTCTTGTTTCGCCCTCCCGGCGGCCACTTAAATAACGGTTTAGCAGATTACGCTAAAAAGAAAAATTATGTAGTCGTCATCTGGTCGATCGACCCTAAAGACTTTCTGCAACCTTCGGTCGCTGCGATCACCCGTAGCGTGCTATCCCAAGCGACATCGGGGGCGATCGTATTGTTGCACGACGGCGGCGGAAATCGCCAGCAAACAGTCGAGGCGCTATCTGCAATTATTCCCAAACTCAAACAGCAAGGATATCGTTTTGTCACCGTACCGCAATTGCTGCAAATGCAAGCTGGACAAAAACAGCGAATTGCCAATCAAAAAACCCAATAAACAGACATCTCAGCCAAATCTGCTTTATCTGCATTTCATTTGCGTTCATCTGCGGTTAAAATCAACATTATGCTAAACTTATTAATCACTATAAAACCATTTATTAATCCTAATGCAAAAACTTCTCTCAAGAGATATCAACCTCCGCTATCTAATCGATAACTTCGGCTTGCAGCGAGTTCGCAACAGCGAATTTTTCCGAGAATGGCAAGAAAACTTACCCGAAGTAACAGACTCAGAAAAACAATTGCTCGATCGCATCCAAGACATATACTTCAACTTGGTAGACACCCCGCCTGTATTGGAAAATGCAGTCAAGCTAACAATTATCAGCCCCATTTTGTTTATTGCCGGTCTGTATGAGTCTCCTTTTCAAGTCAAAGCCGAAAAGTCTATCGCCATTCAAGAGGAAGACGAAGGCAGAATCATCGAAGGCAGAATAGATATCCTAATTATGAAAGCAAACTTGTGGGTGACAGTAATTGAATCCAAACAACTTTCGTTTTCAACGGACGAAGCACTTGCCCAACTCCTGACATATATGCTCGCCGATCCCGATCCAGAAACTCCTACTTTTGGCATGATTTCCACAGGTGCTAACTTCTCGTTTGTGAAGTTAGTCAGAGGGGAAACTCCCCAGTATGCCTTATCTCCAGAATTTGTAATCCGCAATCCCGGCAATGAATTGTACCGAGTTTTGCAGATTTTAAAACGCCTGAGTAAACTTTCAGACTAGCAATAAAAGCCATTTTGAGTTATCTTTCAAAGCAGACAATATCTAATATCTCAAATTTGAAACTGGTGCGAGCATGGTAAATTACTGGATAGTTGGCGCTGTGGCAATAGCTTCTGTCTGCTGGGCAGAAATAATACGAGACTTTTATCACGTCGTGTCCCATTATTGGGCACCCCTGCAAAAGCTGCACACTTGGCATCACCGCGTTTTCCGCCCGAATTTGACCGCCGTCAGCGAGACTATTTACAAGCAAGCACACTGGCGTCACGACGTGCCCGAAGCTGCGGCGATGATGGTTTTGGGCTTGTTGGTGTGGGTTGTAGCTTATTTTGGGCTGCCGGAATATCACTGGGGCGCAGCAGCGGGTTGTATTTATACTTTAGGCTTTTTGTTGAGCGCGATCGCCCGCGCGATCGGCATCAAAGGTGCAGACGAATTAACCGACATCACCCACCAACCGGGAGATTTCCTAACTCCCCCTGGCAAGTGGTTAGTTAATAAACCTTATCACTGGCGGCATCACTTCGACAATCAAAATGCTTACTATTGCGGTACTTTCACCTTAATAGATAAACTTATGGGTACAGCACTTTCTCTCAAAGGCAAAACTGTAGCCGTCACCGGTGCATCGGGAACTTTAGGGCGTTTGCTACTCAAACACCTCCACAAAGCTGGTGCAAAAGTGATCGCCCTCTCCTCTGGAAATGAGGAAATTACTTTGGATGTAGACGGCGAAAATTTACCTGTAAAAACCGTAACTTGGCAAGCTGGCCAAGAGGCAGACTTAGCCATATTGTTAGAAAAAATCGATATTCTCGTCATCAATCACGGGATTAACGTACAGCGAGAAAGAACAGGAGAGGCGATCGCAAAATCCTACGAAATTAACACTTTTTCCGCGTGGCGGCTGATGGAACTCTTTTTCTTAACAGTCCGCACTAACGAAAACATCGCTTGCAAAGAAGTCTGGATCAACACTTCCGAAGCAGAAGTAATTCCCGCTGTCAGTCCCCTGTACGAACTCAGCAAACGCGCCCTGGGAGATTTAGTCACCCTGCGTCGGCTGGATGCGCCCTGCATCGTTCGCAAACTGATTTTAGGGCCGTTTAAAAGCAACTTAAACCCGATCGGCATCATGTCTCCTGACTGGGTAGCGCAGCAAGTTGTCAAACAAGCTAAAGCTGATGCCCGCAATATCATCGTCACAATTAATCCTTTGACTTTTATCATTTTTCCAGTCAAAGAGTTTTTTGTTTCCCTCTACTTCCAAATGTTCAGCCGGAAAGCGATTTCCGAGATAACGGAAGCTGCGGCCTCTGAAAAATCTAGCGTTGAAGCTAAGATTAATTAATGAACAAGAAACCCGGTTTTTTATTAGATAAACCGGGTTTCTAACTTGGGATGTAATACCAAATTCGGCTTTAATACCCCTTTGATTCTTTTGTCCCTCTTTGCGGAGACCAAATTTTGTGTACGATCGGTTTCAACCGCCGCGTATTATTTAATTACTAACCTCAGCCATTTCAATGACGCGGCCGTCGTAATCCTTGACCAAAAAATTCAGTGGCTTTTCCCGGCGAATTTTATAACTAATGCCGCGAGTTTGTACCCTCATCAATAGCTGATCCAAACATTCGCGATCGAAACAAACGTGACGCTGGCGATTTTTTTCCCCTGCACCGGCCCCGCTAATAATGTGCAGTTGGGTATTTTTCATCAACTGATACCACAAACCCTCGGGACTCCCCAGCGTTTGAGAGGTCGTTGCCCTCCCGACATTCGGCGACAAATACAGCGGATCGATACCGGTTGTCCCCAAAGTTTGCTCGTAATTGTAGTAGTAGTGCAGCGGCACTTCTGCTACGGGCAGGTTTAGCATACCTTCATAGAACTCCCTCGCTTGTCCGAGATCGGATACCATGACCGTGTGTACCTTCGGAGCACTGGTGAGAAACATCCACATCGCCCCGGCATAGGCCGCCAGCAGCATTACCATAATCCCTTGAGTCGAAAATAAGCTGTCCAGGGGCAGGGACGGCAAAAAAGAGCTCAAGTACAAAGGCCGAAGTCCAAAAGCAATAAAACTAACTGCTAGAGTCATGAATTATAAGAAAGGTAAACAACGAAATTTAGGAAGATTGCAGTCGCGATCGCCCGCGAGACTTAAACTATTAGCTTAGCCATCTATGTTAGCAAAAACTAGCGGTTAGGCCCTACCCGATGAAAGTCTTTGTCTACGGCACTCTCAAACCCGGGCAGTGCAACTACCTCCGCTACTGCGAAGGAAAAGTTGTGGATGCTTGCCCCGCGATCGCCCGCGGTCAACTTTTTGCGCTGCCGATCGGCTATCCTGCGATGATGGCCGGAGATGGCACAGTCTGCGGTTTTCTCCTCTGTTTCGCAAACTCGGCTATTTTGGACGATTTAGACCGATTGGAAGACTATCATCCGCTGCGGGAACCGACACAAAACGAATATCAGCGGCAGGAAATCGAAATCTTCGATCGACACCTCAAACCTTTAGGCATGGCTTGGGCATACTTCATGTTACCCGATCGCGTCCGTTCCCTAGGAGGCATCTGGCTGCCCCACGGCAGGTGGGAAAATAGGTTTTTCACCAAATAAGGTGGTTAATGCCGATGAGCTTAGGAAATTGCCATTGCAGGGGGCGAAGGTGGCTCGAACCTGTAACCGTAACCTCGGATAGTTTTAATAAACTGCGATCCAGTAGCATCAACTTGAATCATTTTCTTGCGAATCTGACCAATATGTACGCTAACAACTTTCTCTTCTCCTGTGTTGTCGCAGTTCCACCCCCAAATTTTTTCAATTAGCTGTTGGCGACTCCAAGATTGACCGGAATGACTTGCCAAAAAATACAAGATATTAAATTCCAAGGCTGTTAACTTGATAATGCGATCGTTGAGTGTTGCTTCCCGGCACGCTGAATCGATCACGAATTGATCGAATACAATACGTGATGGAGTGACAGGACTCATGCGTCTCAACACCACTTCTATACGAATTGCCAACTCTGCCAAACCAAAGGGTTTACAGATATAGTCATCAGCACCGGCGGACAGGAGTTTAAGTTTATCAGCTTCGTCTGTGCGGCTGCTTAGCATTACCACAAAAGCATTAGTACGGCGCTGCATTTCCTGGCAGAGGTGATAGCCTGTAGTATCCGGCAAATTCCAATCGATAACTACTAGCAGTGGCTTGAATTTTTCAAACAATGTTAAAGCCGTCGCGCCATCTGCTGCCGACGTAAACCCTTCGATCGTAGCAAGTTTGCACTGCTGCAAAACTGCTTCGGGAATGGGTAAATACTCTAACTGCTCGACCCACCATAAAACTTGAGCAACACTCTTGAGGTCAGTATTTAGTTGAAGGTGAATCGTTTTAATTGGCTGGTTGTCACTTCGATAAATTTGGCGATTTCGTTGCCTTTTTCACCGCAATATAAAGCCATTTAAAAAGTCAATTACCGCTTAAAATAACCAGATTGAGGGCGAGGTTGGGGGTGGTATTAGACCTGGATGAATTTTTTTTTCCTTTTCCCTTCTCCCATCCTTTGAGCTTGCTCTTAATCGCAACCCTGAACGTTTCCTTGACCCAGCCCTTTACCTTGCCGTTAAATATACCTTTGACCCTGCTGTTGAACTTACCCTTGACCTTGTTCTTGACCTTGCCATTTTGCCTGTACTCGACGGTGCTATTGACCCTGCCCTTAGTCTTGCCCACGACATTCTTCTTGTCCCTGTTGTTGAACCTGAACTGATGCAACCACTGCAAGAATTTAAGAAACTACTACCTCACCCCGATGGTGAGAAGGAAATATTTAGGCAATGGTGGCAAGCTAACGGACAAGTTTGGACTAAGGAATTAAGACAAATCATAATTTCCTATCGCAATATAGGTCACGATTGGCAATTTAACGAACAGCAAAATTTATGACTGAGGAAGTATTATGATCCTAATAAATTGCTGGTATATTGCCTCAATAGCGCTTGTAATGTATCTCCTGCTGGGCGGCAGGAAATTGAGAAGACATTGCTGTTGCCGATCGCAAATCTGCAAAAAACCGAGGCCAACTGCGATCGAGTTTAATTGCTCGCCATCGCCTTCCCCTTCGCCTGGACACGGAGAGAGCCAGTGGAAATGATATAATGGCTAAAAGTTATTAGAAGTAAAGCGCATGAACATTACTCTAAAACCTGACCATAATAAATTTATTGAAGCGCAAGTCAAAAGTGGCAAATATTCTTCGGTGGATGAGGTAATTGCTGCGACGTTGGAACTACTCGCAGACAGAAGCGATCGGCAACAGAGCGATCGTTATCAAGAATGGGTCGATGAAACTCGTCCAAAAGTATCGGCAGGACTAGCTCAGCTTGAACGCGGGGAAGGAATTGATGGGGAAATAGTTATAGCTAGATTGCGGGAAAAATTTCGCAAAATGCGGGAAAATCAACAATGAGTCGCTACATTATTTCCCCTGAAGCCCGTCGAGATCTCAATGAAATTACCGATTACTTTGCAACTAGGTGACAAGTGCGATCGCGTGTTCTAATTCAACTAGCTACATACTCGGATATTAAGATGCGATCGCCCCACAATTCGTCATTCAAAGCCAGGAAAATGTCAAAGGATATATCCTACCTTGAAAAACTGGGAAAAACGGCAAAAAGCCCCCTTTTTTAGGGAGCTTCGCGACTTCCGTTATTGCTCAAAACAGAAATTCTACTGCGCCTTTGGCAATGACTTTTGAGGGGTTGCTAGACCAACTTTGGGAATATCCATTATCGGTGCATTCACCCCAAGCATCAAATCGTTGGGATTAACAATCTCCACCAGAGGCTCGTTCAAAGCTACAATCAAACCGTCAGATTCAGCAGGAACGGGCGATCGAGCAAACTGGGGAGCAAACAATTGGCGGCCGCCACCGACACCAGATACCACCGCAATCAACAAAGCTGCGATCGCACCTCCACCCAACATCCAAGTTTGTTTCGACTTGCGTTCCACCCGCTGCAAAACCTTCGTCGCCAACTCCTGTGCAGATTGTTCCGAAGCAGGCACCGGCATTGACTGAAAACCCCGCTGCATCATCAGAAGTCGCGAGTACAAACCCTTCGTCACAGGGTCATTTGTCAGCCAGTCCTCGACTTGCCGACGTTCTGCCGCCGTCACTTCGCCGTCGAGGTAGGCACTCAGCAATTCAAATCGATCGCGCATCATAGTAGTTACATTCCCCTGGGGATAATTCTTGTTAGCTTGAGTTTCAGCGAGTGAATCCCCGATACCTTGCTGATTCTGATTTTTATCCGATTCAAAGTTATAATTCATATTTCAAAATTGCTTTAATTGGAGGAAAGACGCACTCGCGATTAGAATGATTTACTGCTTTTTTATATTTTAAAAGATAAGTTTTGATGTCACAGCCAACATCACCACATCTTCTTGACCCGCCTCTCAAAGCACTCTTGCTAATTACCATCGAGATATTTTTGCAATTCCAACTGCAATCTTTGGCGAGCTCTAGCAATTCTCGACTTGACAGTTCCCAGAGAAACACCGGTCATTTCCGCTATCTCCTCATATGCTAAACCTTCTATTTCTCTCAAAACAATTGTCGTGCGGAATACTTCTGGCAAATCCGCGATCGCCACCCGCAACTGGTCGTAAAATTCTCGAGTCGTCAAATCTTCATCAGGCCCCGGACTGTCGGCGGGAATTTCCCAATCTACCTCGCCATCTTCCAGAGCACGGGGTACGTCCAGCGACAGCGGAGTTCGCACCCGCTTGCGCTTCCGCAACTCATCGTAAAACAAATTAGTGGCGATGCGGCTCAGCCAGCCGCGAAATTTTACCGGCTCTTGCAAGCGGTTAACATTGCGGTAGACCCGAATCCAGACTTCCTGAGCCAAGTCTGCTCGGTCTTGCCAGTCAGGAGCCAAGTGATATAGAACCCTGTCTACGTGAGACTGATAACGCTTCAACAGTTCTGAAAAAGCAGTGCTCTCAGGTCGATTTCCTTCCTGACAACGCAACACCAAGTCATAATTAGAGAGTTTTTCGGCTGGCAATTGCACTCTTTGAACGGTCGCCACAACCGCAGACCAGGACACGGAAATAAAGTCGCTCATCGGTGGAATTGGCTCATCGAACATTCCACATTTGTTGACGCTAGCAGATCCCGATGGGTTCCCGCACTCGGAAACTGCGATCGGCTTCACTCATCAAACAGTCAATGACTGCTGACTGCTTACTAATGCCCGACAACCTCGCACGCTCCTATACTAACCCAACTGCTAGAACCGTCGGCCCAATGTTCCTTTTTCCAAATCGGTACATTGTGTTTGAGCGTATCTATGGCGTACTGGCAAGCTGCAAAGGCCTCCCCCCGGTGCGGACAACCAACAGCCACCAGTACGCTGATTTCTCCCACCTGCAAGTGTCCGACGCGGTGGTGAATGGCGACCCGATTGACATCGACCCACTGGCGGCGGATTTCCGTAGCGATTTGCTGGAATACTCGCACGGCCATCGGTTCGTAGGCTTGATATTCTAGGGAAACTACAGCTTGACCGTCAGTTTGGTTGCGGACTGTACCGCTCATCATTACCACGGCTCCGTTCGCGGGGTCATCTGCCAAAGCGTATATTTCCTCTACAGACAACGGCGCTAAGGTAATGGCGAAGCTGTCTGATTCATGGCGTTGAGGAATTGTGCCGATCGAAAGTGCAGCGCTAGAGTTCATTGCCAAAGAAGTGGTGGTGGAGAAGTTAATTGATCTTGACACAAATCAAGTCGCGATCAATCTTGCATCCTTGTCCGGGAAACGGGGTGGCGAATGTTGAGACCCATCTCGTAGCACGGGCGAGAGCCAGACGCCATTGCCCCGAACTTCTGCACGAGTGCGATCGGCTACAATATAACTCGCCCGAACCAAATTAAGACCGTGCTTGAAGACGAGCAGGATGCTTGTTTTTTAGAATTAACTGCCGATATTGCTGTAGCAACTCAATAAATAAGCACACGCAAATAAGTAGTGTCATTCGCAACTCAGTACAAGCAATCTCAAACCCCAAGCGATAACTTCGTTCCCTTTTTAATGACATAGTTTAAGTTTAATTCTGCCCTCCAACTTATTGGCGTAGCCCAAATTTTTAGCAGCAGATGTAAACTTTATTTATTTTTTTGTTCCGGAAAGCTACTTAGATGGCATGATATACCTGTGCAGGATTCAGGAACATTAGCCAATACTCGCCAAAAGCCAGACCTTAACGCCCTTTTGTGGCTTTTAGGAAACATAAGTTAATAATTTGGGCTGTTAATCGAGGTTTTGACCTGAATCTCCATCAAAAAATGTTAAAAACAATCACGAGGAAACTATGGAAGCACTAGCATTGAGCCACTCTTTTGTTGCTTATGAATCTCCAGAGTCCGAACTCCAAGTCAAGTCGTTAGACCAACTGGGCTTGAAAATTCCTAATTCTGCATGGATAGGCGTTGCAGGTCTGGCAGTAGCTCTATCTGTTCTGGGTGTCGCTGGCGAAGCGCAAGCAAGTTGCCACTACTCCCGCTGCGGCAAGAAAAGTCATCACGGCCATCACAGCTACGCCAAAGTTGTCACGAATGGCGGCCGACTGAATATCCGCAACCGTCCCAATGGCTGTTCTCATGTAATCGGCAAGTTATATTATGGAGACCACATCAAATTGACCGGTCGTTACAAAAACGGCTGGGCCCAACTCAAAGGTGGTGGCTGGGTATCTGCGTCCTGGCTTTCCTAACTCTTAACTAGAGCACTTGACATTTCTAGAAAGAGTTTTAATCGTTACCCGGCTATACTGGGTAACGATTATTTTAAATATGCGATCGATCCTGAAAATCATCGAATATCCGAAATTCATGACTAACAACTAACAGCCTAAACTTTACCCCCGCCGATCAGGTAAAGTAATGCCATCCGCACCGCCACGCCGCTGGTAACTTGCTGAGAAATCAGGCTAAACTGGGCATCGTCCATCAAATCCGAACTAATTTCCACGCCACGGTTAACCGGGCCCGGGTGCAACACCTTCACATCCGGCTTGCAGAGTTTGAGCCGATCGCGCGTAATCCCGTACAAAGAATGGTACTCTCGTAAACTCGGCAGCAAATGGTCGCTCATCCGTTCCTTTTGCAGCCGCAAAGTCATCACAAAATCAGCATCGGCCAAAGCAGGTTCAAGCTGCCAATGCAAAAATAATTTGCCTTCCCTACCATCGCCACACTCAGCAAACAACAGCGGTAGCAAAGTTGGCGGCCCGGCCAAATGAACCTCTGCCCCAGAAGCCGTTAGACTCCAAATATTAGACCTAGCCACCCGCGAATGCAAGATATCCCCCACCACAGCAATTTTTTTACCCGCTAAAAGTTCCAGCCGCGGACGTTCGGTATCTAACAGAGCACAAATAGTAAATAAGTCTAGCAAACCTTGCGACGGGTGTTCGTGCTGACCGTCTCCTGCATTGAGAACGCTGACTCTTGAAGCCAAGCGATCCATTTCCGAAGCAATCGTGCTGGGAACTCCAGCTTGTTCGTGCCGGATCACCATCAAATCCGTTCCCATCGCCAGATAAGTCTTAGCCGTATCCAGAATAGTCTCCCCCTTCGTCAGAGAAGAACTTCCAGGGGTAAAATTTAGCGTATCTGCTGACAGCCGCTTCGCCGCCAACTCAAAACTATTGCGAGTCCGGGTAGAAGGTTCAAAAAACAAATTCGCGACCACTTGACCCTGCAGGGCCGGCACTTTCTTCGTGCGGCGGCCGAGCACCTCCCGAAAACTGGCTGCTGTTTGCAGCACGGTATCGTATTCGTCCGAGGTAAAATCAGCCAGAGTGAGAATGTGTCGCCTTGTCCAAGTCATACAATTTTAGATTTGAGATTTGAGATGTGAGATTTATTGAATCAAGACGGACGATGGGTTTGAAACTTGCCTGCTGGCCCGCGTGGGGCAGCCTAGAATGTTCGATCGACATTTAGGGGTGGCGATCAACAGTATCCAACAATTTTTGATCGCTTTTGCGGTGAGTAGAGTTATAATCAGTTTATCAAGGAGTTTATCAAGGAAATTGGGTCTAAAACCCTGTCCTTCTAGGACGGCTTTAATTTCTTAAATCCCTTCCTAAAAATCAAAAAATTTCTAGTATACTAGAGTAGTCAAGGTTAAACTCCTAAGCCATCGTGCATAAAAACAGTTAACGACACACTTTGGCGCGTAAACCGGGGGACAAAGAGCGGCGAAAACTCTATAAACAGCTAGGGGCTTAACACAGTTCCTTTAACCAAAGAAACAAACTATTTAGTCTTTTTAAGTAGGGTAGGGCATACCCGAACTCTAGGTTCATATCCTAGTACGCTTTTGGAGATAGACCCTCTGGGGTTGCTGTGAGTTGAACTCGTCAATTGGTATTTTGTACGGTTGAAAGGTTTAAGAAGTGCCGAAAGGACATAGCGCTTAAAGGTCAGTCGATGAATTAAGAATCCCCACGCCTTTAGGCTGGGGAGTGTCAAGTAGCTCAGACCCCACTCTCACAGCGAACCCAGCGTCGAAGGTGAAACAGGTGTGGTTTACGTGCAGGAAAGCGGAAATTACGCTGTAGCCACCAAATCGCAGTAGTTGCAGTTTCTCCTACGCAAACTCAGCCTTGTCAAGAACAAGCCGAACGCAGCCCTTGCATCTACCACTATGTGGAAACAATCAAGGCAGCAAACCTCCCACTGTCGATCGACAGCATATAGCGGGACATTTTAAAGATGATTAATTCTTTGAAGTCGGTCTTGACTCTTCAGTCCTGCTTATAGGCCCTTGTCAAAACGAACTCTGTTAAGATACAAGTTGAATATGTAGCTTCCCGACAAAAATCTACACGTATCTTGGCGAGACTGTTCTTGGCGAAACTGCGGTAAAAAGTGAGAGCTGGGAAGTGGTAATTACACAAGATTTAAACAATTCAAGAGGTATTATGAGCCAGCAGGTTATACAGCCGATGGTTAAGTTCCAGCGTCAGGTGCATTCTCTCGTCACGTCTGACATTATCAAGCCGACAGACAGTATTTGGAAAATTGCTCTGCTTTACGGCGACGAATGGCCGTACTGGAAACAGCAATTGCTAGAGTTTGATTTTTCTATGCAAGACCCCGTGAGCGAGTTGATAGCTGTAGAAGCTTGGGACGAAGAATAACAGAGGAGACGGAGGACTGGGGTGTCGGAGAGAAATTTCGAGGCGATCGGGTATATTTTCTCAATAAATTTTCCGTTGTTACCTTCTTCCCTCTTCCTTGTTTCCTCTTCCCTCTTGCTAGTGACGAATGACGAATGACAGCGGACTTTTTCCTTCTGACTAATGACGCATGACCAGTGACTAATGACTTTTGACTTCTATGAAAGGGAAGCTGCTAAAGCTCGAGCTAATTGTTGAGCAGTTTGAAAGCGATCCCCAGGCTTAGCTGCCGTGGTTCGCAAAATGGTGTCCCGCAGCTTGGGGGCGATCGTCGGAATATTTTCGAGCTTAAACCCGTAACCTCCAGCTATTTTCCCGTAAAAGTTTTGAGGGCTTTGGGCTGTCAGCAAAAAAATCAAAGTAGGCCCAATAGCATATAAATCCGACTGAGGGAGAGGCTGTCCCCGGTCTTGTTCTGGTGCGGTGTAGCCTTCAACGCCGATGCGAGTCCCTGGAGGAGTGCCGATTTCTTTAACGGCGCCAAAATCCAGCACTGTAATGCAATTGTCGCGGTGGCGCACCAGCAAATTAGCAGGTTTAATATCCCGGTGGACGATAGGGGGTTTTTGAGAGTGGATGTAGTCCAAAACCTCACAGGTTTGGATCATCCACTCTATTGCTTGTTGGGGAGCAACAGGTCCGCGGTTGTAGATGCGTTTTTCTAAATCCTCGCCGTGGAGCATTTCCATAACCAAGTATTTTTTGCCCCCTTCCACAAAGAAGTCAAAAAACTGAGGAATTCCCGGATGGTGCAGAGCCTTGAGAGTTTTAGCTTCACGTTCAAACAGTTCTTGAGCTTTGGCGATTTGAGCCATATCAGCATTCATTTCCTTGAGGACTACCAGAGATGCTGCGGGGGAACTTCCGGGTTGTTGAGCTTTCGCTTTGTCTCGATCCCAGGCTAAAGTGGTTGTTCCCATACCGCCTTGGCCCAAAGTTCGCAACACTTGGTAGTGGCGCACCGTGCGATCGACTTTAATCGGTTCGCCGCAGTGGATGCAGAATAAATTCCCCGGCGGGTTTCCCGCGTGGGTACACCTCGGTACCAGAAGATTGACGGTGGGGTTCGCCTCAATCTTGCCGCCGAGTTCAATAGTAATCACTTGGAAATGCAGAATTGGGCCGCCCCGCGCCAACTGGATCAGGGCACCGTCGGATATCCAACCCTGAGACATGAGAATACCGTTAACCAAAGTGCCATTTGTCCCCGAATTGACTAAGTACCACTGGCTGGATCTCCCGCTATTAACTCTTTGCAATTCCAGATGCTGCCGTGACACTAGAGCATTGGGGATCACAACGTGATTTTCAGGAGAGCGGCCGATGCGAATAATGGATTCGCTCTCGAAACTCCACTGTTGCAGGGGGGTTTGTTTTTCTGGATCTAAAAGAGTCAGCAGCATTTTCGATTGATGTGGTTGAACTCCCTGATGTGGCAGTGAGAGTTGGCGGGAATTTACAAATTTGGGGCGTAGGGCTTTGAAAAATTAGAAATTAAAAATTAATTATGAGCTTCACAGGTGAGTTTCAGGAAAACTTTATAATATCCTGATTATGATTAAAGATTTCATAAACAATTAAGTTATAAATAGTTTTTTGGGAACAATTATCCGTAAAATTTCTCAGGGGTCGATCGCTCCTCAAAACACAGTCGAGCGATTTAACACTTGAAACTAGAAAAAGTAGGTAAACAATCGCTAAACTTTTACCTAAATTTGCTGTAGCAGCAGGTTTTGATTTACCCCCACATCTATATGTAGGGCGGGCACTTCCTGCCTAGGCCCAAATTGCCCCGAGAGCGATCGGGTATAAAACTGATTTCGCATCAGCCAGCCTGCTGCCTCACTTCATTTTAGTTTAAGTTTTTTCATTAGACTAACTATTTTTGTAAGTGAAAGCTCTTTCAACTATGATGAATCCACTTACTATCAAGCAACTTTTTCCCGCCGATTCCCAGAACAAACTATCAAAATTAAAGCTACTGATAAATGGTTTGCCCTCAACAGCTTTTCTGCAATCGTATTGGGGCTGCAATCAGTTTTTGAGCAATCAAACGGAAGCTGTTTCAACATCGGATACCTAATAACAGAACCCGCAGTAAAGCCTTGCCCGGAAAAGGCAGAAGCTGTTTCCTTTCCCTGCAACAATTGCAGGTTTAACCCAGGCCGTCACGGGGGAAAGGCGCCACCTTTGAAAAAGTTGGCAGCATCTAAATTCTAAAATCGAAATGCGCCTACCTGGGCCCGAATGATAATTGCCGTGATATTGTCGTGACCGTTGCGTTTGTTGCCCAGTTCAATCAATTGGGCAACTCCCTGGTCGAGATCAGCTTGGGGATTGAAAAGGGGTTCGAGAGTGTTCTGCCAGTGAGTTTCCAACAAATCATTATCTGTCAGGCCGTCCGAAGCCAAAATTAATAAGGTATCTTCGCACAAGTCTAAAAACTGCACGTCAGGCTTGAGAAAATTACTGTCTCGCGGGCCGAGGGCTTGAGTTAGTTGATAGGCGTCGGGACGGGCATAAGCAGTTTCTGGGTCAACCCCGCGCTTAATTTCGCGCTGCCCTACTTCGTGGTCTGAGGTGATTTTTTCTAGGGCCTGTCCCTTTCTCAGTCGGTAGAGGCGGCTGTCGCCGACGTGGGCAACGGCGAAGTGGGTGTCTTGAACTAAGACTGCGACTAGAGTTGTACCCATGCGGGCGCTGCCGGAGCGTCCGTCCTTTTGATTGATTTCAAAGATGGCTTTGTTGGCTAGCAGGACTCCCTCGCGGATGGTGTCTGCCGGAGGTAGTTGATTTTCCCAACAGGTTTGAAAGAATTCTCTGAGAGTTTCAGCGGCTAGTTGACTGGCTACTTCTCCGCTGTCGTGTCCGCCCATGCCGTCGCAGAGAATGTAAAGCCCTTTGGTTTGAAAGATGCGACCGAAGGAGCTTTCGAGTTTGTTGAGCTGAGTCCAGATGCTGAAGAAGTCTTCGTTGTGGTCGCGCGTGCGGCCAACATCCGTCAGGCCTGCGTCTTCTAAGCTGTAAATCTGGAGTGGCATGGGCTGGGTTAAGACCTCGCCAACCTCGGGGGGGCACTCGTCGGGGCTGCGGTAATGCCTGCGCGTCGGGGTTGAGCTTGGTGAAGGTGCGGGTTGGAGTTCGAGGGGAACTGTTTCTAGGCGCGATCGCAATTCTTCTATTGTGTTAATCTCGCCTCTGTACATTTGTTGCAGCAGTTCGAGCAAGGCGCCCAACTGAGTGCGATGATGATCGGACTGGCTAAATATCACCTGCCACAGTTGCCCCAAATCTACCAGTTGCAGGTTTGAGCCGGCGGGTTCGGGATAGAGGTATTGCAGCCGCAAAGAAGCCAAGGAAAAGGAAGAGTCGGGGTTGACTCGCAAATTTGTCAGTTCCAACAAGCTTTGCCGACAGCGCCAGGGTTCTAGGGCAGCCCACAGTTCTGTCATTTCGTGCAGCCAGTATAAAATTTGCTGGATGGAAGTTTCGGGTTGATTCCACCGTTCTACCAGCAGCGGCCATTGGGAGCAGTCTTCTAGCAGCAGCACTGCCTGTTCGTTGTCTGACCAGCTATCGTGAATGACTGGCAGGTTTTGAGAGAATTGCCACCGGAGTGCCAGATAAGGTTCAGCTATGCCTTGGCAAAGCTCTGCTAAGGCGGAATTGGTCGAATTTTCTCCGCCTTTGATTGCTGCGGTATAGGGGGAGGTTCGTCTGGCGACGCTGGCAGAGTTGGCTGCTAGCATGGCTTTGAGGGGTGACATTTCCAGCGGCTGACAGTCCAATACTGTTACTGCTACTGTGTCTGAGAGTTTTCTCGGCGGCACGGTTTCTAGGAGTTGGTAGCGCTGCTGAGTGTCTAAATAAGCTCCTGCTTGCTGGGAAGGGATTAAATATTCTGAATTGGCGACGGGGAATTCTGGAGATGGGGGGGAGATGTCAGCTATGTTTGAGCTGTCGGAGTTCTCTGTTGCTTCCTGGATTTGTTTAGGCTGTGGTGCGGTTGTAAAATTCGGCTCAGATGGGGTTATTTCGCGCTCTGGTGCTGGAGTAGAGCTTTTTTCGGTTGTTTGAAAGGATGCTGGTGCGATCGCCCCCACGGCTACCACAGGGTCAATTTCTGTGCTGCTGAATTCGCCGTCGCTTGGCTGTGGAGAAGTTGATGCGACTGCTGTTGGGGGTTCGGGTGGGGTGGTTATTTCGGTTTTAATGGCGTCTGTGATTGGTTCAGGAGAGTTTTGGCGCGATGCGATTTCTGGAACCCTCTCTGGTTTTTGGGGAAACTCGGCTGGGGGTAGGGTTGACTCGTCTGCCTCGACTGCTGGAAAATTCGATCGACCGCAGATAATGGCCCGCCACACTTGACCTGTTGCGACGCCGCAATTCTGACATTCTTTGGCGCTAAAAGCGACTTGGGCACCGCATTCGTGGCAAGGTTTGTAAATTAGGGAATTTCCGCACTGTTGACAAAACTTGTTTGGATTGGGATTTTCAAATTGGCAGCGGGGACAGAGAAGCATAGGGGTTTTAAATTGGAGATGGGCGATCGAGTTTGGTGGTGGGGAGTTTTGGGTTTTGGCTTGTGAGTTAGGAGTTATGAGTTTTGGGCCTGACTCGCAACGGATAACTCTCATTGTCCTATGCCTTATTTTATCGGGATGAATTCAGAAGTAAGATATTTCTTAGAACTGAGATGTTGCATCCGTGTCAGGAATAGGCCTCTTAAGCCACATCTACAACAACCTCTCTCACTTCACAGGCGAGAAAGCCAGCTCCACCGGCGCGAGCGAGCGCGGGCCCCACAAGAAAAGTTATCTCATGAGTGGAACTCTCATCCTGCCTATGCTTAACAATGGTGGCAGATATCAGTTAGAAAAGATTTGCTGTAGAATCTTCTTGGAAAACGGTCTCTCGGGCGATCGATTGAATGGTTGAGAGGGGTACTTCACAGAAATATTTCCGCCGGAATTGTTCTTCGGAGACTGCTGCGAGGAATTGCGCTGCAAAACGGGCGGCGATAGGCGAATTGGGCACGGAGGATTGGATGGATTGACTATCTAATAACGGTTGCGGGATTTTCTCGGGCGCGTCTTCCTGCTGTCCGGTTTCGGGTTGTCTGGTGATGTGGAAAGCTCGATCGCGATAATTGATTTTGAAACCAAGATATGTTAGGGTTTTGAACCCCAGTTGCAGGGAGGTGTCGCTGATGCCGAGTTTTTGGCGCAGTTGCTGTCTGGTGACGGGTTTTTTGGTGCGGCTGAGGTATTTGGCGATGCCGATTAGCTGTTGGCAGATTTGCTGTGGGGGTACGAGTGGGGGTAATGTGTAGGCGATCGCGAGTTTTTTCTGAGTGTGCTGTGCTTGCCGAAACCAGATCCGCAGTTCGTCCCAGCTTGCGGGGCATTCTTTGAGGACGATCGAGTTTTCGCGATCGACCATTTCGGAATTGTAAACTAGATTGTCGATCGGCATTGGAGATTCTAAGTTTGTGCTGGCTGCTAACAACTCTTCATCATTATTTCTATTGCGCCAGTCTACGATCCAATCTATTTTAGTGGGCGAATTGATTTGGTTTTCTTCCGTGCGTTCCCGCACGGCTACGAGACGCACTTCATATCGCGATTTGTAAGTATTAAAATCGAGTTCAACGGTGACATCGCAGCGGCCTTGGGGAACTTCGTTTTGATTGTGTCCCCACCAAATGCCGGGAAATCCCGTATCGCTAGATTCGTCCCTAATTGTAAATTCTGTTTTGATATATTCTACTTTTTGCCCTTTCAAATCCTTAATTTTTTGATTCCACAGATTGTCAAACCAGCAGTTTTCAATCAGCAATTTGGGTGCGGGGTTGCCCATACCGCACGGTTCGAGCAATTTTAGTTCTTGAAATAAGTCCTTGCCTAATTCGGAGACAGTAATTTTTAGGTCGGCTTGAACGGGGGCGGCTGTTAAACTATCTGTGCTGTATTGTTGCCGCAGTTGCTGATTTACTGCATCTGTAAATAGGGGAATATTTTCAACGGGGAGACTTAATCCAGCAGCGAAGGGATGACCGCCAAATCTGTGCAATAAATGCGCTTGGTCTTTGACTAATTGGTAAAGGTCTATTTGATTGGCGGAACGCGCCGAGCCCCTGGCAATTTTGGATGGGGAAAGTGTTGGTGATTCTGACTCTAAGAAGGAGGTAAATTGCGTTTCTGGGGAATTTTCGTTAATTTCTTCGCTTCCTTCTGTGCTGAATAAAATCACGGGGCGGCCGTATTCTTGGGCGATTTGTCCCGCTACTAATCCTAATACTCCTATCGGCCATTGGGGGTCGCTGAGGACGATGACGCTAGTAGTTGAAAGGTCGAGTTTGGCTAATTTGGCGGCGGCATCTTTAGCAACATCTTTTTGTAAAGATTTGCGCCGGGAGTTGGCAATTTCGGTTAAATTTGCTAATTCTTCGCAGCGTTTTTTGTCGCGGCTGGTGAGGAGTTCTACGCAGAAGCTGGCGTCACCTTGAATGCGGCTGACGGCGTTGATTCGGGGGCCGAGTCCGAAGGAAATGTCGGTTGGGCGATCGCCCGATCTTTTGCACAGTTCGAGCAATTTTGCAACTCCCGGGCGCGTGGGATTTGCGATTTGTTTTTGCAGTTGCTGGATGCCGATTTGTGCTAGGTAGCGGCTGTCTCCTGTAAGTTGGACTAAATCGGCAATTAAGCCGATCGCTACTAATTCTAATAAATCTGTGAGCGGGCGCTGCGGAATATCCGGTAATGTGTGATATAATGCTTCAACTAATTTGTAAGCTACTCCAACTCCTGAAAGGTTAAATAGTTGGTGGTTTGGGGGAAAGTAGCGGGGATTGATAATGGCTGTCGCTGGCGGGCGATCGTCCGGTAATGTATGATGATCCGTGACAATTGTATCGATGTTTAAGCTGGTGGCGTATTCGATTTCGGCGATGTTTGTACTGCCTGTATCGCAGGTAATAATTAAGCTGATTCCCGCTTTTGCTAAGGCGTCTATTCCTGGGATATTGAGCCCGTGAGATTCGGTTAAGCGGTTGGGAATGTAATAAATTAGTTTGTCATTTTGAGCAAAAAATTCTCCCAGTCCATCCCAAAGTACGGAGGTTGAGGTAATGCCGTCGGCGTCGAAGTCTCCCCAAATTGCGACTTTTTCTTCGCTGTTTCGTGCTTGCTGGATTCTTTCTATCGCCCAGTTCATTTCTAGTCCGAATTCAAAGGGACTTGCTGGTTGGTAAAGTTTGGGATTTAAGAAACCAGGTATTTGTTCGGGGTTTTGAATCCCTCTATACCAGAGAAGTGTGGCGGCATAGTTTCCGGGGAGTTCGGGTGCGTGGTTCCTGACAGCTTGGATCAGCCAAGCTGGGGGTTGGGGTAAGAGTTGATTATGCCAGTTTTGAGGGGTTTCTGTCATTCGACTTTAGATTTTAGATTGTGACCACGGATCGACCCGGGCGCTTATTTGTATGTTAAATAGGACTTACGCCCGTGGCATATATGGTAAGGTGCGTCAGGGATCAAACCCTTAATTATCCAGTGATGACGCAACTCTGACGCACCCTACAAGTCGATCGCGCCTGTGACACTTTGCAGTAGTCCTGTTAAATATATATTTCGTCGATTATAGCAAGATTTGGTAGCCAATCTGTGGGAGTTTCTGCAAGAAGATTTGGTGAGGGAGTTTTTGTGTCTTGTGTGCGGTTGCAGCGAGTGGCGAATTGACAGGAATCGCACAAATTGGAACTAATTTCTACTTGGGGTAAGAATTCGCCGCCTTCGGTATAGCGCTGTCGCCAGTCAGTTAGCTGCTGCAATAGGTGGGTTAAATCTTGTTTTGTGCGATCGTGTTCTGTTTGGTTGTAATAAAATGTGAGTTTTTGCGGCGGTTCTTCTCCTTGCAATTGTACGAACCAGTATGTCATGGAAACTTGTTCGGGGAAATAGTCGCTGGTTTCTACTAAGACGTATAAATAGAGGCGAGTTTGCCAACTTTCGGCTATCCATTTTGATTTTTGAGGGCGGGGATAGGTTTTCCAGTCGAGAATTTGGGCGGCGTTTGGTTCTGCTATTAGCAAGTCATAGATAACGGTGAATAGGTAGTCTTGGAAAATTAGGGTGCGGGGGTGTTCGGCTTGGCGGAAAATTCGATCACTATTTTCTGAATTGGCGAAAAGTTCGGGTGCGGTGTTGATAAATGCTGCCACACAGCGTCCCAGTTCGGGGTCTTGTTGGATGATAAATTCAATGGGAAGTCCGAGTTCTCGCTGCTGCATCAATAGGTGAAAGTGGCTTCCCCAGGCGAGTTTTTCTTTGTGTTCTGGGGAGGCGGTGGTGGCTAAAAGTTCGAGGTAGCTGTGTTGGAATTTGCGGGGGCATTCTTCGAGAATTTTGAGTTGGGTTTGGGATAGTCGGAGCATTTTTTTATTATTTTATCTTGTATGTTTTTTATGATTGTAAGGGGTATATATCTTATTTTAACCGCAGATATCGGCAGATGGACGGAGATAAACACAGATAAATTAGGGCAATCGCGTTTTTGGAGGAGAGTGCGATCGCCCTTTTCTTTCTCAAGTGCGAATGCTCATGGATTTGTCTTGAGGTTTTTGTAGTGTAACTCTGCTAACTGCTCTTAACCCTAAGTTTGAACGGTTATCGTATCTGAAGCTTTGATCTGCTATGGATTTGAGAGTTTTAGTAAGTATTAAATTGTTTGTAAAAGTGATATATTTTTGATTTGTAACCGCAGAGGAACGCGGATAAATGCGGATGAAAGAAAGATAAATTGAGAATGAGTTAAGGGGAGATCGCCCTGCACATCAACATCACAAAATCACTCTTTTGTCAATACAAAAACACTTCCTTCATTCCCGCGCCCGATCCGCAAATCCTTATCTAAATAAGTAACATCCAGCCATCCCTGCTGTTCGCGACTATCAAACCCGAAATCTACAGCAGCGAACTTTTTACCCGACTCAATCTCCTTGATAAACTTGACAGGAGATTCATAGCCAATCAACCTGCTTAAACCGAAGATTGACCGTTCAAACTTCACCTGAACTCGCCGTTCCGAAGTCGCCTCAAATGTCGCAGCTACGCTGACAATTCCTTCTAAGTAAGGCAAGCCGTAAAGTTCAGCAATGTTGTAAATTTTAGATTCTTTGACGCGGATAGATTGAAAAATTTGACCCAATTTCACCAATGGAAAACCGTCAAGATTCAGCAGGGCGCGGCTGGTGGTGTACAATAAGCGCCAATCTCCATTTAAAAGCTCTGCAGCTTCGACAGGGCGTGTTGTGGGGTTGTAATCTTCCAATTGGGCGATCGCGCTTAAAATCGCTTGTTTGTCGGTAGGAGTAGCCAGCAAACCTCGATTCTTACCAGCAATTATCTCTAAGAGTGCAGATTTTCTAAGCATGATTTTTTAAGAAGTAATAAGGAAAAAGGAAGGGGAAAGAAGGAAGAAGGAAGAGGGAATTTGTTATTTGTAATAAGCTGTCTGGCATCTTGCGCTGGATTTTTCAGGCGGGCGGGACGCCCAACCCTACTCCCCACAAGAATTTCATCAAACTTGACTGTAAAATTTAGATGCGACTGGGCTTAACCCATCACCAATAACTAATGATTAATGATTAATCACTAATCACTAATCACTAAGATATCAAATTTCAACAAATAGAGTAGAGTCCGATAGAGGTCGGCTAATTCTTGCTCGTTTTTAACGTAGCGTCGGATAACTTCCCCCACGCTGATCGCACCTTCCTGCTTAATTGTATCCAATATCTCCATCTGAATGCTAACAGATCTTCTCCTATCCTCACCAAAACTGGTAAACCTAATTGTCTGTACCTGCTTTAAAAGTTCTGGTGTGGCGATCGCACCCAGACTCAGCATCATCTCATTGCTTAAACTTCTAGTCGCATAATTACCCAATACCCGAAACGGATCGTCGCCTAGGGGATAAGGCGGCTTCCCAGGTTTTAAAGGTGCTGACTCCGGTGCCGCAAGGCGAATTTCTGCTAATTCCCGCCACAATTGTTCGTAAGCAGCAATTACTACTTTCCAATCATAAATTTCCCTCGCCCTTTGTCTCGCATTTTCCCCCATTCGCTTTCTCAATTCGGGGTTTTCAATTAATTGGCACAACGCCAGGGTGCAAGCATCAATGTCAACTGCTGTGGCGAGGGAAGTGTGACCCATGTAAGTCGGCCAATTTAAGCTGCCGTCAAGATAATTTAGGGCTAAATCTAAACAAGATTCCGGGGGCGGGATGAGTGTGGGAATGCGGAAGCCGTCTATTTCGTGGCGTACAGATTCTTTGTATCCGTTCCAATCGGAGACTATGACCGGCAGTCCGTTCGCCATGGCTTCTATTGGTGTCAGTCCGAAGGATTCTTGAATGTTGTCGGACAGCGAAATGAAAATGTCGGCGGCAGACCAAATATTTATTCTAATTTCCGGCTGTCTCCCATCTAAAAAAATAGCATTCACGGAGGGACAAAATATTTGCGCGCTATTTTTAAAGTCGGGTTCTTCTCTCGGATCTTCTATCCAACCGGCTTGAATTAAGTGGATTTTGGCTTTTGTCTGTTGTGCGGCCCGTTCTAGGGCGATGTACATGGGTACCGGATGAGCTTTTGCAGAAAAAGTCAATCGACCGACAAATAACACAACAATATCTTCGGGAGAAATGCCGAGTTCTTGTCCCATTTGGCGGCGACTATTAACTGCTTCCACACCCTGCGGAAACGCGCTGCAATCCACTCCTAGGGGAATAACGGGGAATTTGACCAAAATTTCCGGTTTACCGCCGTTGCGCTGGGCTAAATATTCAGACCACTCCCTCATAACTCCTTCTACTGATGTTTTCACGGCTGCAGAGGTGCAGATCAGGGCGTCCCAAGGCTGCATGGGTGCGGTGATCAAATCGCCGATCGCCCCCATGATGTATTTTGTACCGATCGTGTGAGTAACGCCGCAAACGCTGTAGGCCCGCTGATCGACAAATCTGCGCGCCCAAACCATCTGCGACAAAACCGGATCGGGTCGGTAAATTGTGCCCGGTTGAGATAGCAAATCCGGTCGTTCCATCGGAATCCAGCGGACTTTCCGAGGTGTTTGCAGCCAAGGTTGGATGTGCGAACAAAACTCCTTAAAGGTTGTTGCGCTATCGGCGCAACAGTAGAGAGAGTCAGCGGTTCCGTGTTGGACTAAGCTTTTGAGAAACCCTTCTCCGGCTGAATGACGCCCCAGAAGTTTTTGCCCTCCGGTGTGGTAACCCTCTTTGTTGTATAAAACCGCTGCCGTTATATCCATTCTGAGATTTATTGCTTGAGAGTTGACTGAAGAAGCCAGAGGGCATTCGGCATAAGGCTTTGATGAAAAATCAGGAGACTATTCTGAATCCACCCCTTAGCGTTAGGCAAGCTTGCAGAATATGATCGCGGCGTGTCCCGCGATATCTTAAAGACGATCGTCTCAGATTACAATGCTTAGGGCTAAAGAAGGATTGGCAAGAGCGGATTTTAGTGTTATCCTGAGGCCCATGCTTGGGGGCGATCGCCTTTTGGGTCTCCCATCTTATCCGATCCGGAACCAAACAGTGCCTGTGGTATAATGCTTTAGCCTTGCTAAATGCCCGATTTGCAAGTGCTTGATCAAAGCAGCAGTCCGTCGGCAAAACGTTACCTCTACTCGATCGCGTCTTTGTCTTTAAAAACCGATAATCATGTACAACCCATCTCTGCGTCAAATTCCTCGCCACTTACCTGCGGATGTAATTCCATTAAAGCAGCAATCTTCTCTTTTAGACTGGTTGGAATCTAACAATCGCCTGTTAGCAAGGGATGTCCAAGAACCCGACTATCTGCACGAAGAAGAAATTTCTGAACTTATGGCAGTTGACGACAGTCCTTACGATGATTTAGAAGAGGAAGTAGAAGAGGATGTGAGTGTAGGCGAAGAATAACTGGGACAAGGGTGAAGGAATCAACAGGAAACAGGGAAAAAAACTAATAGATTTCTCAATCTTCTGTATCGCACCCTATTCCCCCATTGTCAATTGCTTATTCTCAAATAGTGTGTGGTGAGGAGTGTTATGGATAACTTTGTGGATGAGAAAATCCCTTTTAGTCTGCCTTTCAAACTTACAGGCAAGAATTTATTCCTGCTGCTGGGTTTGGGACTCGGCATTGTAGCGATCGGTTTAGATGTAGTAGCGGGTAGACTTTTAAATACGCCTGCATCCCTATTTATGCCGCTAGCTGTTTGTGCAGTAGTTGCATCGGTTTTGGGCTATGCAGTTGTGCCCGTACTTCAGCAACTAAAAGCAGGACAAATAATTCGCGAAGACGGCCCCCAAGCCCATTTGAAAAAAGCGGGAACGCCGACAATGGGAGGCATATTTTTTATACCTGCAGGGGTAGCAGTCGCTTTACTTTGGTCTAAGTTTAACTCAGATGTTGTTGCCGTATCGGCTTTAACTTTAGCTTACGGTTTCATTGGCTGGATTGATGACTGGCAAATTCTGCGACGTAAGTCGAACAAAGGTATTTCACCTCGGATGAAATTGGCTTTGCAAATAAGTTTTGCTGCTCTATTTTGTCTGTGGCTGATGTTTCATCAACCTGCAATTTCTACGAATGTTGCTTTGCCTTTCGGTTGGGTATTGCCCTTAGGTTTGCTGTTCTGGCCACTGGCGGGTTTTGTGCTAGTTGCCGAAAGCAATGCTACTAATCTTACCGATGGTGTTGACGGGTTGATGGGCGGTTTGGGCGCGATCGCACTTTTGGGATTGGGCGCATCTGTAGCCTCAACTTCGCCAGAATTAATGATATTTTGCGCTTGCATCAGCGGCAGTTGTTTCGGTTTCTTAGCTCACAACCGCAATCCAGCCAAGGTGTTTATGGGCGATACAGGTGCTTTAGCTTTGGGCGGTGCGTTGGGTGCGGTAGCTTTATTAACAAATAGCCTTTGGATATTATTAATTATCAGCGGGATTTTCTTTATTGAAACGCTGTCAGTAATTGCTCAAGTAGGTTATTACAAAGCTACAAAAGGGCCTGATGGAATCGGCAAGCGTCTGTTAAGAATGGCTCCACTGCACCATCATTTAGAGTTGTGCGGCTGGTTGGAAACTCAGGTTGTTGGCATTTTTTATTTAACAAACGGGGTGTTAGTGTTAATGATTTTGATGTTGGCTAGCAACAGTTGAGAACTGATGGGGTGACGAATTGCACAGGGGATGTAAGAGATATTTTCTACTATTTCAAAGAAACAGGCAAGATGCCTGTTCCACAACTGGATTCAGTTCTTGTGGAACAGGCATCTTGCCTGTTTAAGGCTCGGAACTTATAATTTCGAGAATTGATATCCCCAGTTAATGCAATGGAACTTAATAACGCTTTTTAACTATTTGAAGAACCGCGAAGACGCTTATAGGACAAAGGAAGAACTACATTTGCTTATTTATCTTCCTTCGCGTCCTTCGCGCCTTCGCGGTTCGTTTAATCTGACTCAATATTAGTTATGCTATCGTTTACGGTTGTTTGTGAATGACTAAAACGTTTTTACCGGAGGTTTCGGTGATTGTGCCTGTTTACAACGGCGAGATGGATTTGCCGGAGTTGATCGAGTGCCTGCGATCGCAAACTTATCCGATCGACAGTGTAGAATATCTCTTAGTAGACAATAACAGTCGCGATCGCACTTCAACCATCCTCCAAACAGCAGCCTCTAACCCGCCCTCAGTCCCCCCTTTGGTAAGGGGAGGAAGCAATTTCAATCAAATAACCATTCGCCACCTCACCGAAAATCAGATTCAAAGTTCCTACGCCGCCCGCAATCAAGGAATTCGCGCATCCACAGGCGAAATCATTGCATTTACCGATGCAGACTGTCGCCCGGAATCTGACTGGCTGGAAAATTTAGTTAAGCCATTCGTTGACTTAGAAATAGGAATTAGCGCTGGGGAAATACTCGCATTGCCCGGTAAAACTATCTTAGAACAACACGCCGATCGCCAAAATACTTTATCTCAAAAACATACTCTCGCTCACCCTTTTTGTCCCTACGGTCAAACCGCCAACTTAGCTGTACGGAGGCTAGTTTTACAACAAATAGGATTATTTCGCCCTTACCTCACCAGTGGCGGCGATGCTGACTTGTGCTGGCGGATTTTGCGGGAAACATCCTATAAAATGTATTTTGCCGAAAATGCGATCGTCCGACATCGCCACCGTTCTACAATAAAACAGTTGCAAAGTCAATGGTATCGCTACGGCGAATCTAATAAATACTTGCACGAACTCCACGGTGTCGATTTGATGCGAGAATTGACAGCACAGGAATATTTTTATCGGCTGGCTAGATGGCTGTTCAAAGAATTTCCGGTTGCTGCTGCCAAAAGTGCGATCGGCAGAGCCGAGCTGGTAGACTTGTTCAATACGCCGATCGGTCTTTTGAATGTTAGGGCAAGGGCGATCGGGCAGCGCCAAGCCAAACTTCCCGAATCAGCTTGGGACATTGAGCGGTTTTAATATTTTACAACATAAGCCTTTCAAGGGCGGGCTCTCCGGCCCAACCCCTACTCCCCACAAAAAAATTGAACTGTTGTGGCACAGTCATCTTGCCTGTTCCTCAAAATCGTGCAAGATGTGCGATCGACAAAGATTCGTTTGTCTACAATCCGCGCCTATAAATACCTATAAGTGCAGTTTATTGGTGCATATAGATATGCTGAATTAGAAATATGAAAATTTAACGTAATCCTTAATATAAAATTAATAAGTCGATTCTGATGCGCTCGGTTTGACGACGGCAAGGAAATCAGAGGCAAACCCCAAAATTTTCTTTACTTCTGCCTTCGGGCTTTCCACTGCTGTTGTCAGCGCGATCGGAATAATTCTCAGAATTTTAAATTTTTGTAACCTTTACAGGTAATGCCAATGGCTCAAATCTTACTCCAGACCGTTTGGTTTATACCTTGCTATCCACTCATCGGCGGAGTTCTGTCAATGCTGTGGTTTCCGGCAGTTACCCGCCGCACGGGGCCCAGACCATCCGGTTACGTAAACGCCATATTAACCTTCTTCGCTTTCGCCCACGGCGTCATCGCCCTGACAGCTATCTGGAACCAACCGGCGAAACACCAGTTCATTCCCTGGCTGAATGTAGCAGGTTTAGACTTAACCATTCCCGTAGAAATCTCTGCTGTCACCGTCGGCGCGACAGTTTTGATTACCGGACTGAACTTGCTGGCGCAGATTTATGCTTTCGGTTACATGGAAATGGACTGGGGCTGGGCTCGGTTCTTTTCCCTGATGGGGCTGTTTGAAGCGGGGATGTGCGGGTTGGTACTGTGCAATTCCCTGTTCTTCAGCTACATGATTTTGGAAGTTCTGACTTTGGGCACTTACCTGCTAGTCGGGCTGTGGTTCAATCAGTCTTTGGTGGTGACAGGAGCCCGCGACGCTTTCTTAACAAAGCGGGTGGGCGATTTATTCCTGCTGATGGGAGTAGTCGCCATTCTGCCGCTGGCTGGAACTTGGAATTTTGACGAGTTGGCTGTTTGGGCAGAGACTGCAAAGCTTGACCCCACTGTAGCGACACTGCTGACTTTAGCTTTGATTGCCGGTCCGATGGGTAAGTGCGCTCAGTTTCCCTTGCACCTGTGGCTGGATGAGGCGATGGAAGGCCCGCTGCCGGCGACGATTTTGCGGAACACCGTAGTTGTGGAAACTGGTGCTTGGATTTTGATTAAGTTGCAGCCAGTGATTGCTTTGTCGCCGATGGGGATGACGACAACTATTATTGTAGGCGCTGCGACGGCGGTTGGTGCTTCATTAATTGCGATCGCCCAAATTGACATCAAGCGCACGCTTTCTTATATAGTCAGCTCTTACATGGGCTTAGTATTTATCGCCGTCGGCACCGGACAAGCCCAAACAGCCCTGACATTGATATTTGCCTACACCTTGGCAATGGGTTTGCTGGTGATGAGCATCGGTTCGGTAGTTTGGAACAGCATCACTCAGGATGTCCGAGCTCTCGGCGGTTTGTGGGGAAAGCGGCCGATATCGGCCATATCGTTTATTGTCGGTAGCGCTGGATTGGTGGGACTCCCGCCCTTCGGCTGTTTCTGGGCTTTAGAAGACTTCACATCCGGGCTTTGGGAAACTCACCCTTTCTTGTTAGGAATAGTGCTGTTTGTAAACGGCGTCACTGCTTTTGGCTTGGTGCGTGTCTTCGGTTTAGTTTTCGGCGGCAAACCAAAGCAAATGACCGAACGTTCGCCAGAAGTTCACTGGCCTTTCATCTTGCCGATGACTGTTTTAATGGGCTTTACTTTGCACGTTCCGCACTTGCTGGCTGCGTGGCATTTATTGCCTGGGGCAAGTTTGAATTATACCGCAAGTGGACTGCTAGTTTTGTCAACGGCGATCGGCATCGGTGCAGGAGCATTTGTTTACCTGAACGAGAAATGGGAAAAACCGGTGCGAATTGGTTCTCAAGCCCTGCAAGACTTTTTTGCCTACGACTTTTACACCGCCCAACTTTACCGAGTGACAGTGATATTTGCAGTTGGTTTGGTTTCGCAAATCATCTCCTGGGTCGATCGCAATATTGTGGACGGATTCGTAAATTTAGTCGGTTTTGCAACAGTTTTCGGCGGGCAAAGCCTCAAATACAACGTTAACGGTCAAACTCAGTTTTACGCCTTGACAATTCTGTTCGGAGTAGCACTTTTGGGACTCCTCATAAGCTGGCCTTTGCTAGCTCGCCTGTCGCTGATTGTGGGCGGGTAAAGAAATATAAGCTTGAAGATTTTAGGTGACAGTTTTAATCTAAAATCTTAAAAACATGAAGTCTTGAACAAAGATTTCAAACTAGATACAACAAGGCAAAATCAATGAACCAAAATCACAGACAATTCAATCTTTCCCGCCGCAATTCGCTGAAATTTGTCGCCGGAGCCATTGGTACAGGAATACTCGCAGCACGAGCAGGCGCTGATTTGGCTGCACCCGAACCAGTAATTGCTCAAAATGACTCGACTCCCGAGGCAGCTCTGCAAAAATTAATGGACGGCAACCAGCGGTTTGTTGACAAAAAACGCCAAAGTCCAAACCAAGACTTACCCCGCCTTCTCGAAGTTGCCGTAGCTCAAAAACCCTTTGCTGCTATTCTCGGCTGTGCAGATTCCCGCTTTCCTTCGGAAATTATCTTCGATCAAGGATTGGGAGATTTATTTGTCTGTCGCGTGGCCGGAAATGTTGCTACTCCCGAAGAAATTGGCAGCCTGGAATTTGGCACGCTGGTATTGGGAGCAAAAGTGCTTGTGGTAATCGGGCATAAACGGTGCGGTGCGGTAGACGCAACCATTAAAGGAGCTCAAGTTCCCGGTCAGATTGGCAGTTTGCTCGACGCGATTAAGCCTGCTGTAGAAAGCTCTAAAAACCAAACGGGCGACAAGCTAGAAAATGCTTCAAAAGCCAATGTTGTGCTCCAAGCTAACAAGTTGAAAGCCTCTCCAGTTATCTCTAAGTTAATTGCGGAGAATAAACTGAAAGTTGTTGGTGGGTATTACGATTTAGACACGGGAAGAGTCACTATTCTTTCTGAGTCGTGATGCAATTTGGAATTGATAATTGGGAAAAACTTTAACATCTAAACTCTCAAATTATCAAAGACAAGAGGCTGCAAAATTGATTGTTCACTCTTCACTCTTCACTTCACACATTATGCTTAGTGCCTTGCTCTGGTTGCCCGCGTTGGGCGCTGCGGTAGTCGGGTTCCTGCCCGGAAATATCAATGGGATGCGTCTGCGTTCAATAGCCTCGGCTTTTGCTGCTGCTGTTTTCCTTTTGAATATCTGGCTGTTGACTCAATTCGATCCAGCCAATTCGGGACTGCAATTTCAAGAATATTTGCCTTGGATTCCGCAATTAGGTTTGAGCTACAACTTGGGCATTGACGGTTTGTCCTTGCCGCTACTGGTTTTAAGTGCTTTGCTGACGCTATTAGTCATTTACGGCACTGGCGAAAAGATGGATCGCCCCCAGCTTTACTACGCTTTGATTTTGCTAATCAATGCTGGTATTGCCGGAGCTTTGATGTCTCAAAATTTGCTGTTGTTTGTACTGTTTTACGAAGTAGAATTAATTCCTTTTTACCTGTTGATTGCGATTTGGGGCGGAAAGCAGCGGGAATACGCTGCCATGAAGTTTTTGATCTACACGGCAGTTTCGGGACTTTTAGTGCTGGCAGCATTTTTGGGTGTGGCTTGGTTGAGCGGTTCTTTAAATTTCGATTACAGTGCGATTACCACTCAAGAATTGCCGAGAAATGTGCAGTTAATCCTGCTAACAATTTTGCTAATTGGGTTGGGAATTAAAATTCCCTTGGTGCCGCTGCATACTTGGCTGCCGGATGCTTACGTCGAAGCTTCGCCAGCAACAGCAATTTTGCTGGGAGGGATTCTGGCGAAGTTGGGAACTTACGGTTTAGTGCGGTTCGGCTTGCAGATGTTTCCCGAAACTTGGTCGATTATAGCTCCCGCTTTAGCGATTATCGGGACTGTGAGCGTGATGTACGGGGCTTTGAGCGCGATCGCCCAAAAAGATATCAAGCGCATGGTAGCCTATAGTTCGATCGGCCACATGGGCTACATCCTCGTTGCCTGCGCGGCGGGTACGAAGCTGGCATTAATCGGTGCTGTCGGGCAAATGGTAAGCCACGGCTTAATTTTAGCTTTGCTGTTTTATTTGGTAGGCATCATCGAAACCAAAGTTGGCACGCGGGATTTGGACGTGCTCAACGGTTTGATGAACCCGATGCGGGGTTTACCCACTGCTAGTTCCCTGTTAGTTTTGGGCGGCATGGCAAGCGCCGGAATTCCCGGTTTGGTGGGTTTTATTGCCGAATTCTTAGTGTTTCAAGGCAGTTTCTCGATCTTTCCCATTCCAACTTTACTCTGCATTTTAGCCTCTGGTTTAACAGCAGTTTACTTTGTGATTTTGCTCAACCGCACCTGTTTTGGGAAGTTGGACAACGCCACGGCTTACTATCCTCCAGTTACGTTTGGCGAAAATATGCCGGCGCTGGTTTTGGCCGGTATCATTTTTGTTTTGGGAATTCAACCTGCTTGGTTGCTGAAGTGGAGCGAATCGACTACAAATGCGATAGTTGCCACTCTTCCGACTGACAGAAATGCCCAAGTTGCTATTAGTTATCCCGTTGAGAATTCGGCGATAAAAATCGCTTCTACACAAACGAAGTCCGCCAGGGAATGAATTCCACGGGGCTTATAGCGAAAGTCCTCGCTATGAGGACTAATGAGTTTTCTAGTCCTCATAGCGAGGACTTTCGCTTTGAGGCAGGGGTTGAAACCCCGGCCGGACTTCTGGACTATCGGTTTTACGTTAAGTTCTCACCAATAGGCAGAGCCGGGAAGTAGATAAATCTTCAATTTCACTCAATCAAAGGAAAAAACAATGGTACAAACCCCTAATAAACCAGCAACTAAACTACCTCCTTCAAAACACGAATTTGCCGAAGTAATTCACAGACTAGAAGCGGGCGGCGCGATGATTCCAGATACGCCGGAAAATCTGATGCAAATCATCGCTATTTGGAAAGCTTACGCAGTGCCCATGGACTTTTACTGGCGAGATTTACTTTACATCGCCGAACGAGTATTTTTACACCCGCTTCCCTTCTTTAAATACTTCTTGCCGCAGGAGTATCTAGACTTGCAAAATCACTATTCAGGCGACGGTGCAGATTTGCGGATTTGGCGCGGGACAGGAAGTGTTCACCCGGAACTTTTGGAGTTCATGGAAAAGGGAGAAACTGGGAAAAAGCCGCGGCTGTTTCACCATTTGTGGCACGATCGCATTAACATGGAATTTGCCGAAGAGTGCATGAGGTCAATGCTTTGGCACCGGGGCTTATACGTGCCTACCAATCAATTCGATCCTTATTTGGACAGTGACGAATATAAGGCTAATGCCGATCGGGCAATTAAAGCTTACTTCAAAAAAGACCCCTTCATGCTGGCACTTCACAAAGCATTTCCCGAAATGTTTTTAGAACAGTGCCGCCAAATGTCTTATTACAGCAATCTCGGTTTATTTTGGGAAGTCATGGCGCCGGTGTTTTTTGAGGTTTCGGATCTTTACGATGAAGGGAAAGTTACCACAGTCCCGCAGGCGATGGATTTCCTAGTAAATGGCATATTTGCGATCGCCGGTCGCCCGATTTACCACCACGTTCAAATCGACGGTGAAACCTACGAAATCATCCCCAAATCTAAGGGTTTCACTTGGCTTTACGAAGCAGCCTTACCTTACGTGGAAGCTGTATTTTACCGCACTTCGCCATTCCGAGGAACCAAATCTTACAACGCTCAAGCTAGGGAAGTTCCTGACGACCAAAAAGACTTCCACTACGGAGTGCTTTATGCAGACAAATTCCCGGTAGGTACGGCGGGGATTCCGCCGACTTTGCTAGCACAAGATATGCTGCATTTCCTGCCGCCTTATTTGATGGATTTCTACAAACAGCGCTGTCGCGGCGAAGATGATATCCTCAATCAAATTGGGGTGACATTTCAGCGATCGATGTACTGCGTTACTTCGGCGGTGTTTCAAGCTTTGCGGACTGCTCTTTTGTATCCTTTAGATGACCCGAATCCAAAGCATTTGAAGGCAAATCGAGCTTTCTTTGAGTCTCAAATCGATCGCTTCTGTCGCCCGGAATACGGCATGAAATATGCTGCGAAGTTGAAGAATATTCAGACTTCCGATTATAGGTAAAGGATGTTTGCGGGAGGCATCTTAGCTGAACAGTCCGCCAGTCCGTTAGTCCGCCAGGGGTTGAAACCCCTGGCTCAAAGCTCAAGTCGGTTGAAACCGACTGGGAAAAATCAGATTTTTTTAAAGCCGTTTCAAAAGTCCTATAATATTAAGCCCGTTGGCATCGTAATTATTCATCACTCTCTCTTCTTTTCCTCTGATTTCTCTGCGTTCTCTGCGTTCTCTGCGGTTTAATCATTCCGATACAACCGGAAATGATTAAACCAATAACCAATAACAAATAACTATGGACAGCAAAGATTTAGCCAAATATATCGAAGCAACTGACGGGATTTCCAAACCTTGGCTGTTGGTGCAACTGCGGCTGAAAAAATTGCAAGAAAGGCGATCGGAGATTTCTGCTGAAGAGTATATGACAGAACTTACGGACATTCACAAAGATTTAATGAATCTGGGGGAGTGGTGGCTGGGAATCGAAGATGAGGTTTTCTAGGCGATTTCAAGAATGCTAGGTGCGGGGATGGGTTCACCTTCTTCCTGCCAAGCTTCTAGATACATTTCGAGCACTTCTTCGCCATGTCGGATGGCTTCTGAGCGGGTTTGGCCGTGGGTACAGGGGATGACAACGCGCTCGGCCAACTCTGGAATCGTCACGAGGAAAAGTTGATCCTCGGACGATCATACTGTATCGATTCATGAATCTTCCTCCTTTAACTCGTCTAGTTCCGCTAACAATATTGCCAACTGCTTGGGATGGGTGAGATAGTGGGTGAGGAGTCAACCTCCTCTGTAAACTTCCTTCCGATGTTGGCATTGCAACAGCAAAATCCTGAGTTCTTGATCTTCAATTTCATAACGAACGCAATAATCACCGATGCGAATACGGTATTCATTTTCAGAACCTTTCAGTTTAACCACTCCATCTGGGCGCGGGTTTTCCGCAAGTTGCTGGACTTTGGCAGCGATACGCTCGTAAACATCATCTGGCAAGGCATCTAGCTGCTTTTGCACAGCTTTGGGTATAATGATGGTATAAGTCATGTTGACTTTCTTGCCCGTTGAGTCGTGTATTGGTGGAACGTGGTGTATTCACCGGCTTTGTAATCAGCACGGGCGGCGTCAATTTCAGCAATATCTTCTGGAGAATCTTCGTCATCCGGGAATAATTCAGCTTCCAACAGTTCCCAAAGCTTCTGTTTTTCTGCAATTTCCAGTGACGCAATTGCTTCTAGCAGTGATTGAAATGAGATCTCTACTTTCACGGTATTCTCAGCCCTTCAAACTTTTCTCTATATTTAGTTTTACATTTTTAATTGTGCCTGTACCCATTCTCGAAATTGCTCGTCGGGGCGATCGCACTTTAAAATTTTTCCATCAAATCTTTTTCTTGAGCATAGACATCTCGTAGCTGTTGCAGCCCCACTCCAGAAATGACCGGTTTAACTTTAGCTACCAACATTCCCCACTCCAGCAAGCTGTCAACTGAAACAGCTTTTTTGAACTTGTACGTGTAGAATTTAGTCCAAAATGCAGGTGCTTGCTTGCTTTTCCAGCGCTTGTACCATCTGCCAAAATCTTGAGGTGCGATCGGCTTTACTTCCAAAATAGGGGGAAAATCTGCGTAACTGACAAATCGACTAATGCCTTTGGCGTGCACGTACACCATGTAGCGACAGCATTCTATGCGGTAAATCTCGTCTGCTGCGATATTGAACAGCAGTGCCACTGTTTCTTCGGTAACGAATCTCGCCAGGGGATGAAGGATTGGAGATTTATGAATTATTCTGGATTCTGCGATCGTCCGCGATTTTGCCGGAGTTTCTGATATCATGGCTAGTACACCTCTGGATATGGTTAGTAGACTTCTGGATATGGCAAATGCACTTTTTGATAGAAAGAAATAATCTGTCCAGATTAGGTTTTACAGACGATCGCCCCTTAGTTTTCCAGGCCGGGGGGCGATCGGTTTTTAGATAAATTTATTCTAAGGTGTTATAGCACCCATTGTCAAGCATGGGTTTAGTAAGAATTAAAGTCAGAGAACTAGCTGCAGAGAAAGGTTGGACATTCAAGGAAGTTTCAGAACGTTCTGGGGTAATGTACAACACAGTCAAGCATTATGCCCGTTGTCCAGGGCTGACAACGGTTGACTTTACTTTGCTGCGGAAGTTAGCTCGCACTTTTGATGTGATGATTGAGGATTTGGTTGAGGTTTTGGAGGAATAGGTTGATCGGCCTTAAGTTGTCTAGACTGGGGGCGATCGCTTTTTTGTATTTTTTACACTATAGCATGATTAACTGTACTTATTCAAACATTATTGTACTTAATTGGATTGAGGATGGTAACATCAAGGAAAGTTATTAATCGTTGATTATTCTTCGTGGCTAAAACTAATACTGCGATCGCGGTCAGTTCTGTGATTAAGGAAGTCATTCAAAAACAAGCGCTAGCGACCAGGCTAACTCAGAAGGAAGTCGTGTACTTGGGAATGCTGGCAATTGATGCACTCGACGAGGAAAGCCGCCAAGAGTTGGCCGATAAGGTACATCAGATGCAGATGAATGGTGAAATTTGAGGGGATAAGGGCGATCGCCTTTTTGGTGAAGTGAGGTTCGGGGTGCTCGATCCTACAGCCACTATAGTTGTAAGAACCATGCCATAACCTTTCGCTTCAACCATCACAGATACCTTATTGGTTCCAACAGACAACCTTAATGCGGTCGGGTGCAAGCGGGTTGTTAGATTCCCTGTACCTCTCGGTTATTACGAACCGAGTAACTCCAACCCCTATTGACATATCCTTTACTTTCCTTACTTTTTCTACTTTCAGTTGTCTCCTCTGAAAAATCGATTATCAATTCATCTTCGTTTTGGTGAGTTCGGGCCTCATAATACTCAGCAGCAAAACGATTTAGCACATTATCATATGTTATAAATTTCTTTTGTCTGTCAACAGCAGTGGCCAGTATTAAGATGTCATTGATAGTGTTACGAATATTGCTTTTGCAGTTATGTTTAGCAGCAAACTCTGAAAACAGAGTCAACCCATTTTCTATTGTCGCTCTAGTTAGAGAGTAACAACGATAATTATTATCCAAAAAGTATTTCAACCGTTTTTTGAGGTACTTCTGCTTTTGTTTAGATAAATGAGAAACACTGAGTTCATATACCCCATAGTTTTTTTTATTAATAACCTCAGCAATTGCTTCGTTTCCAAACTCACGATATGCAGAGAACTGACTGCCAAAGTCGATAATCACTTGGTCTGTCCGACAAGCACCTCCCTTGGCCCATTTAGGATTTCCAAAATGCTCGGGAATACCAAAATCACGCTCTTCTGAATTTAGTACCGAGTATCTAGCTGGATGAAGAATGTAGTAGTCAGGTTGCTTTGAGTCTCTGGGCTGAGCCAGTAAAAATTCATTAGCTGTAATTGATGAAATAGCATGGCTTCCGTCGTGGACATCGTTCTCAATCTCCTTGAAACGATATGAAAGCACTTGTGTTTGAAATGCTCACCGTCCTAAAGGAGCGGTGATTCTTGACGCTTCATCGGGATTTGCTACCGAAGTAGTCTGACAA
>NZ_JAUBSB010000027.1:0-82904 GCF_036702135.1 Microcoleus sp. LAD1_D3
AATTATGAGTTAGCTCTAGGGGGATTAAATTGAAAACCTTCTATTATAGCATAGATTTTTTTTGCAAGAGGTCTAATATGGGTTAAATCCATTCTAGATGGGCTTTTACTTGATTTACTGCCATTTTTACAGCATTAACACTAGCTGTTATTCTATAGTTACGAACTAGATTATTTGGACTATTGTCCGACAAAACCACATTTCCTTCCCAAAGGTGGCTTTTTCTTGACCAATCAAGTTGAGCAAGTTCTGATACTTGTTCTGGATCGAAGCAATAGCTATCAGCATCATAAGTGCAGTAGAGTAACTTTCCTAATATTTCTATTCCCACACTCCGGCCCAATAAACAACTTTCTTTAAAGTTATCAATTTCATTGACTGTCAAATCATCCGCATCTGTCTCATAAATGTATTGAGTTAGACTGCATTCTGTAAAAAATTGATTGAGGCAACTAATTATAGCTGCCGAACATTCTGATAAATCATAATCTTTGAGCTCGTTATTCGGATCGTTAGCAAAAGCGCAACTAACAGCCTTTGCTACATAATTCATTGTATATATTCGCTTTTCTTTAGATGATGGAGAGCCTTTAACTTTCTCTGTCTTGCCCTTGAAAATTGGCACTTGTTCAATTAACTGTTTGCAAATACCTATTCGACCTTCCATTTCGCCAAAGGACAAGAGTAAAGATTTATCCAGTGCTTTTGTTTGCGCCATATCTCTAAAGTCTCTTTGACACTGATTAAAGTTGCCTTCTAAAACTAGCGTAATTGGGAAATCATTATTTCCAATTAACTCGCCGTTAGCACTCTCAATCAATTCGTGAATCGCTCGCTTGCGGTGCTGTCCGTCGGTAATATCTAACTTAACGCCACGAGGGATAACTACTAAACAAATTCCCCGACTTAGTTCGATAATTTGAATCTTCTCTGGATCGACATTGGCAGTGAGTGTACCCACAATCCAGGGTTGGTCTTTTCTAACGCGCTTGAGAATGTACTCCTTGACTTCCTCAGCATGGCCCTTAATCTCTGGACGGTTTTTACCAGACTCAGGCTCGTTATTGGTAGAAGGTCTTGCTTGGAGAAGAGTAGGCAAGTCCTCAGCAGGCACGTTGAATTGTACCATTTTTCGCTTTCCATGCTCAAAAATTAAGCCCGGATAGCACTTCTGACGGTGGTATCTGGCGAAGTACGGATCAAGAAATTCATCTAGTCGCTGGTTGAGTTCTGGCTGAGTCGAGCTGTCATTAGCCATAGCTTGTAAATTAATTTAAAGGTTAATATTTAATTGTAAATCATCACGGGTTATAGTAGTTAGGCAGACTATTACGTTGAAAGCTCAACGATCAAGGGCAAACAATTATGTTGCGTCACAGCGGGGAATTCACAGCACAAGTGTTGCTGCTTGGCAAGGGGAGATTGGTAAAATGACACAAGCTCAGCAGATGCCACTATTCCCACCGCGCAGCGTTAAGCAATTAGTGGATGATGTAGAAAAGTTAACTCAAGAAATTCAGGATTTGTATTGTAGCGATGAAATTCCCTGGATTTTAGGTGTATCTTTTGGAAAAGATTCGAGCGCAGTATTGCAGTTAATATGGTATGCAATCGCAGCACTGCCACTGGAAAAGCGCACAAAAACAATTCATTTAATTACAACAGATACGCTCGTTGAAAATCCCATAATTTCTACCTGGGTTCGCAATTGCATTAAACAGGTTAAGCTAGCAGCTAACCAGCAAAAAATGCCAGTTGAACCTCATCTGCTTCATCCTTCCGTTCAAGAAACATTCTGGGTATGCTTAATGGGAAAAGGCTATCCAGCACCTCGAAATGGATTTCGCTGGTGTACCGATCGCATGAAAATTCAACCTGTCAATCATTTTATTCGTGAAATGGTTAGATCTCACGGTGAAACTATTGTTGTTTTAGGTACTCGAAAGGCTGAAAGCAGCAAACGCGCTGCAACAATGAAAAGGCATGAAGCAGGTAGAGTGCGTGATCGCTTAAGTCCTAATTCTCGTTTAATTAACTCTCTAATTTACACTCCTGTGGAAGACTGGCGGGATGATGAAGTTTGGCTTTATTTAATGCAGTATCCTAACCCTTGGGGAGGTGACAATAAAGACTTGTTTACCATGTATCGCGGTGCGACAGCAGATAACGAATGCCCTCTAGTCGTTGATACTTCTACGCCTAGCTGTGGAGATTCTCGCTTTGGCTGCTGGGTTTGTACAATGGTAGACCAAGATAAATCTATGCAGGCAATGATTTTAAACGATGAGGAAAAAGAATGGATGCAGCCTCTCCTCGATATTCGCAACGAATTAGACATAAAAGACGATCGCCCAAAAAGAGACTTCCGACGCATTTACGGTAGAGTAGAACTGTTTGAACGCAACATGGGCGACGACACAACCTCCGTCGAACCCATCCCAGGGCCCTACACCAAAATCTGGCGAGAACACTGGCTGAGACGAGTCTTGGAAGCACAAACCCACATCCGCAAAACCGCACCCTTAGAAATGCGCGACATCACCTTAATTACCCCAGAAGAACTTAGCGAAATCCGCCGCATTTGGCTGGAAGAAAAGCATGAATTTGACGACTCTTTGCCCCGGATTTACGAAGAAGTCACAGGCGAACCTTTTGAAGATTCGCGTCCCGCCGCCGAACGAAAACTCCTCGGTAGCGACGAATGGGCTGTGATCGAAGATATTTGCAGCGAGGACAAAATGCACCTCGAATTGATGGCAAAACTCCTTGATACAGAACGCCAATACTACACCAAGCCCCGCCGTACAGGCATTTACGCGGATTTGGACAAATGCTTTGAAACCAGTTCGCGATCGAAGGAAGAAGCGATTGGCAACGCCCACTATCAACGCAATTTAAAAAAAGCGGTGGAAGATATTAAAGCAAATCCGACGGAAAAAATTCAGCAATTCAAAGATGCGATCGCCCAAACCAACAGTTCCGCCAAAAACGATACCGTTGATATTGCCAAACTTAAAGAAGAACTCGAAAGCAACAGCAATCAAAGCAGACAGTTGTCTTGGGCGGATATTAAATTTTCACCGCCAAATTCAGGAGAGAAAAAACCTAGCGATTAGCAGGCGCTAGCCTGCGGTTAAACCCAAACTTGTTGACAGCCACCCCGCCGAGCGATCGCATATAATGGTTTTTCAACTAACCGCAGCATTAACAAACCACCATCGTTTAAATTACACAATTTTTACGACCATGCTTGACCCTAATATTCCCCATCAGGATCTTACATACAGCATCATCGGCTGTGCAATGAGAGTACACCGGAGGACACAAAAAGGTTTAAGAGAAAAACATTACCAAAGAGCATTTGATGCAGAAATGCTGAAATCCAGTATTACAACAGAAATGGAATATCCCAGACAAATTTATGACGGTCAAGTTTGGATGGGAATTCTCTATCTAGACCATTGGGTAAATGAATGTATTGTAGTAGAAGATAAAGCCGTAAATTATCCAATGACCGATAAAGACCAAGCTCAAATCATAGCTTACTTAGCATCGACAGGAGCGAAAGTAGGTTTATTTATCAACTTTGGTCGCAGTAAATTAGAATATCACCGCATTCTCCCACCAAAATCCGTACAAGGTTGGCAACAACACATTCAACCATACTTGTGGCGGCCGAAAACAAATGGCAGAGGTTGGACAAGAGGAAGTGCAGGAACCTATGAAGAAACAGATGACGAACTCCCATTACCTCCCCACATTCAGTCCCAAAACGAAGAGGAAGATTCAACCGGTGTAATTGATTGGTAGCAAGGGAGGAGGGCGGTTAGCAGCGGATTTTGTAACGGATGTAACGGATGTAACGGATGATTAGTGGGAGATCACCAAATCTGCCACTAACCGCCGCCCACCAACCACCCATCCGCTAAATCCGCGACCAAATCTGCCACTAACCGTCCCCCACCAACCACCCATCCGCTAAATCCGCTACAAAATCCGTTGCTAACCGCCCCCCCACCAACCAACAACATATACATCTACAATGCAATTCCTCGAACTCGTCCTCAAAAACTTCGGGCCCTATGCAGGCACCCAAACCATCAATCTCCGCCCCGAAAAAGACGGAAATCCCTGCCCAGTCATTTTATTTGGCGGCATGAATGGCGGCGGCAAAACCACCCTCATGGACGCCATTCGCCTTGCCCTCTACGGTGGCCGCGCCCAATGTTCCACCAGAGGCAATTTAAGCTACAGCGACTTTCTCAATCAATGCGTCAACCGCCACACTCCCCCATTAGAAGATACCCGCGTCGAACTAACATTTGAACAAGTCCAAGACGACAAATTAGCTCAATTCAAAATAGTTAGATACTGGAAAAAATTAGATATCAAAGACAACCTAAGCATTCTCATCTACAGCGAAATTGTCAGCGATTGGTGGTCGGACAAAGCAATTACTAACACCTGGGACGAATACATCGAAACCCTTTTGCCCGTCGGAATATCCAACCTATTTTTGTTTGACGGCGAACAAGTAAAAGAACTCGCCGAACTCGAAACACCGCCGGAGTTTGTCGTCGGGGCGATTAAATCTCTTTTAGGTTTAGAATTAGCAGAACGCCTCGCCGTCGATTTAGAAATATTAGCCGGCCGCAAGCGGAAAGAAATTGCTGGCAAAAAAGACTTGGCTGCTTTAGAGAAAATTGAACAAACTTTTCAGAAAATTACTGATGAAATAGACTTAGCTAAGCAAGAACAAGCCAGCTTTAAAAACGAGTTAGATAAAGCTCAAAAAAATCAGCAACAAGCCTCAGAAAAGTTTATTTATGAAGGCGGGAAAATTGCCGCCGATCGCAGTCAACTAGACAGACAGCTAAACGATTACAGAAATCAGGCCGAAAAAAACCGTCAAGCCATGATGGAATTGGCATCAAATACGCTACCACTAGCCCTAATTTCACCCTTGCTAAGTGAAGCAAAAATTCAAGCAGAAACAGAAGCCAGCCAGCAGCAAGCAAAGATTGCCCAAAATGTTATCAAACAAAGAAGCGATCGCCTCCTCAACTATATAGCGGAAATCTCCTTAAATCCCCAACAGCTAGATAAAATTCAAGACTTCATCCGCCAAGAAAACCAAGAACTCGAACAGCAAGCCGGAACAGACGCCCCGCCCTGGATGAACGCCGACAACAACAGCATCCAGCAACTAGAAAACCTTCTTAGCTACCAAATCAAAGCCCAGCAAATTCTAGCCCGCGACCAAATAGAAGAAATCAAAAGCATCGAAGCAGAAATCGACTTTACAGACAGACAACTCGCAGCCGCCGCTTCCCCCGAAGCCTACGAAAAACTAGAAGAAGAAGTCAGGAAAGCCCAAAAAGCAGTCGCTATCGCAGCCGCAGCCTTAGAATCAGCCAACCGCCGCGTCGATGAATTAGAGAGAGAATTAGCCAAAAACCAAAAAGAACTAGAAAACTACAGCAGCGAATACATCACCATCAGAAACAGCCAACACGTCATCGCTTCCATCGCCAAAGCCCAAGCCACCCTGAAACTCTTTAAAGAAAAACTCACCCTCAAAAAACTCAACAAACTCGAAATAGAAATTACCGACTGTTTCCGCTACCTGTTGCACAAAACCGACCTCGTGCACAGAGTTGCGATCGACACTCAAACATTTAGCCTCTCCATTTACGATCCAGAAGGCAAACCGGTACCCAAACACCGACTTTCAGCCGGGGAAAAACAATTGCTGGCGATCGCCTTTTTGTGGGGATTGGCGAGAGTATCCGGGAGACAATTGCCAGTGGCGATCGACACTCCCTTGGGCCGCCTCGACTCCTCCCACAGAAACAACCTAGTCGAACGCTATTTCCCCTCGGCCAGCCACCAAGTCATCCTGCTTTCTACCGACACGGAAATTAGAAAAGTAGAATACGAAAAACTCCAAGAATTAGAGGCGATCGCCCACAGCTACCTCCTCAAATACGACTCCGCCAAACACCAAACCACCGTCGAAAAAGGTTACTTCTGGGAATAAAAATTCACGCTAAAAAATAGCCGCAACCCCCTTGACTTTTGCTGGGGAGTTGCGGTAGTATATATAGCATAATGGGATGGTGGCAAAAATAAAATTTTCGCCACCATCCCATTATTAAGGATAAATCCTAATAAAATTAGAATACCAAAAAAAACCGATTTAATCAAGTCGCGCCGTGTAAAAAAATGTTAATTATTTCGGGTTATCTAGAGGCTTTGCTTCCCCAATATTAACACTGTTTACAATATACCAAATAATCTCAAACTCATGGAACCACCAGTCGATCGCATCCGCCTCTCCCAAACAGGCAAAGACCAACTATCAAAACTGAAACGATCGACAAAAATCGATCAGTGGAATATTCTATGCAGGTGGGGATTTTGCCGATCGCTCGCCGAGCCCAGCATCCCATCCCCAGTACCAATTCCCAGCGACAGCAACGTCGAATTAAGCTGGGATGTCTTCGGTGGCGACATGGCCGATATCCTGATAATTGTCCTCAAGCAGCGGTGTCACCAAGACAATTTAGGCACAGAAAAAGAAACTCTAGCCAAACAGTTTCGCCTCCACTTGCACCGAGGGATTGGTTATTTAGCCGGCGATCCGAATATTAAGAAAATCGAAGACTTGGTGGCGATCGCTTTATCGCCTGAAAAATTAAGAAATTAACTGATTGTTGACAGTTGACAGTTGACAGTTGACAGTTGACAGTTGACAGTTGTTATTAGCAGGCCCAAGCGAGCAACAAATAAATAACCAATAACCAATAACCAATAACCAATAACCAATGACTTCTTATTTCAATAAAAGCGGGAAAAAATGCCCTACTGGGCCTTGACCTTCCCCAATATCTAAGCCATATTTCAGAGCAGTAGTAACATAATTCTTAGCTAATTTCACCGCTGTCAATAAATCTTTACCTAATGCTAAATTAGCGGCGATCGCAGCACTCAAAGTACAACCAGTCCCGTGAGTATTCCCAGTATCAACATTTTCAGTCTTCAACACATCCAACCGCGTACCATCAAACCAAACATCAATTCCCCGCAAATCTCCCGCCATCCCGCCGCCCTTCACCAAAACAGCTTTCGCACCCAAACGATAAATCTGCTGCGCCGCCGATCGCATATCGTCTAGAGAAACAATCTCCAAACCGCTCAAAATCTGAGCCTCAAACCGATTCGGAGTCACGACAGCAGCCATTGGAATCAAAACATCCCGCAAAAATGCGATCGCCCCCTCATCAATCAATCGATCGCCCGATCGTGAAACCATCACCGGATCGACAACCAAATTCCCTATTCCCAAACCCTCAACCTGTGAAGCCACCGCCACCATAATTTCCCGGTTCAGCAGCATCCCAGTTTTCACAGCGTGCACCCCAATATCGCTAACCACAGCCTCAATTTGAGCCGCCACAGCCTCAGCAGACAAAGCATCCACCCGCATCACCCCCAAAGTATTTTGAGCCGTCACGCAAGTCAAAGCACTCGTACCGTGCACGCAGTGAAACGCAAAAGTCCGCAAATCCGCCTGAATTCCGGCCCCGCCGCCACTATCGGAACCAGCCACAGTCAAAGCCACAGGAATCTTCGATTTCATCATCTTTTTTCAACCGCAGATAAACACAGACACATCCCAATAATATCTGGGTTCCCCGTGGCACGGGCGTCCCGCCTGTGCTTCCGAAGGGGTTAAAAATCCCAAACAAAATTAGCTATGATTAAACCAAATGTAAAGAATTATTGCAAACAACTGTGAAACTCACCCGAATCGACCTCAACTCTTGGATCTTCAACATCGCAGGCCAAACCATCCTCGTCGATCCTTGGCTGGTCGATCCGCTGGTATTTTACGGTCAACCCTGGCTGTTCACCGCCTACCACAACACCCCCGGATCCTTCACTCCCAGCAGCTTACCGCCGATCGACCTCATCCTAATTTCCCAAGGATTAGACGACCACTGCCACAGACCTACACTCGAACAGATCGATCGCACAATTCCCGCGATCGCCTCACCCAGCGCCGCCAAAGTCCTCAGCAGTTTAGGCTACACTAATATCACATCTTTAGCCAATTGGCAAGAGTTAAATTTTAAAGAAAAGTTACAAATAACCGCCGTACCCGGAGCCGAAATCGGGCCGGGACAGGAAGAAAACGGCTATTTGCTCAAAGATTTAAGCAGCGGCGAGACACTTTATTACGAACCGCACCTGCCACCATTAGAAAAAGTCAAACAGAAAATAGACACAGTAGACGTAGCCATAGCCCCAGTCATCGGTCAAATCTTCCCCTTCCTCGGACAAGTCATCATCGGCCCTTCGGAAGCCCTGAAGCTTGCCCAAACCGTAAAACCTCGGTTTTTCCTGCCTACAGCGGCGGGAGACATCCGAGCCACAGGCATTTTACCAATGTTAGTGCGATCGATCGGCAGCATCCCCGAATTTCGCGATTTACTAGCAAAATCGGGACTCTCCACCCAACTCCTCGAACCCGAACCAGGCCAAACCCTAGAAATTTGAGATTTTAGATTTGAGATTTTAGATTTAATCCGCCATCCAAAATCCCAAATCCACATTTATCTAGGCGGGCGACGGTTACGCAAAAACTCAGGAATATCCAATCCCAAATCCTGCGGCGGTTTCGCTTTCGGATCAGGCGTCTGTTGAGCAGGAGTCGTCGGCACAGTTGCAGCCCGCCAAGGAGCATTAACATTTTGCGTCCGCCCCGGAGCCGGAGGCGACGGAACTTCTCCCGAAAAACCAGTAGCGATCACAGTAATCTTAATTTCGCCCTGAAGCCGCTCGTCAATCACCGCTCCAAAAATAATATTGGCATTCGGATCGACAACCTCGTAAATCGTCTCAGCCGCCGCATTCACCTCGTGCAACGTCATGTCAGTACCGCCAGTGATGTTAAACACCACACCTCTAGCGCCCTCAATAGACGAAGCTTCCAGCAGAGGCGAAGAAATAGCCTGCATCGCAGCCTCCCTAGCCCGCGACTTGCCAGAACCCACGCCGATGCCCATCAAAGCCGAACCCGCATCCGCCATTACTGCCCGCACGTCAGCAAAGTCCACATTCACCAAACCGGGAATAGTAATAATGTCAGAAATACCCTGAACCCCTTGGCGCAGGATATCGTCAGCAACTCGAAAAGCCTCTTGTACCGGCATTTGTTCCGAAATCACAGACAGCAGCTTGTCGTTAGGAATCACGATCAGCGTATCCACGCGGGTTTGCAAAGCCGCAATCCCTTCCTCAGCTTGGCTGGTGCGCCGCCGTCCCTCAAACGTGAAAGGCCGCGTCACGATGCCCACAGTCAAAGCGCCCATTTCCTTAGCCACTTCAGCCACGATCGGAGCCGCGCCTGTGCCCGTACCGCCGCCCATGCCGGCCGTGATAAACACCAAATCCGCGTGATTCAAAGCATTAGCAACCTCGTCGCGAGATTCCTCCGCAGCCTTTTGACCGATCGCCGGATTGCCCCCCGCGCCCAAACCGCGCGTCAACTTCTGTCCGACTTGCAAGCGTTTCGGAGCATTTGAGAGAACCAGAGCTTGGGAATCTGTATTCACGCACCAAAACTCGACACCAGAAACCTCGCTAGCAATCATCCGGTTAACGGCGTTGCCCCCACCACCGCCGACGCCAATTACTTTGATTTTGGCAGCACTGCTGGGCATTATGTCTTTGGGATTGACCATAGGATCGATATCAATACTATCTACATTTACATAACCAGACTTGCGTCTAAACGGATTGGCGGAATCTGCAGCCACCGGAAAATTTTTTACTTCTTCCGAAGGGGGACTGTCTTGGTCAGACCCCTGTCTATTATTAAGCTTCATTAGAGTCGGGGATAGTAGATTACAGCTTGTTAACTAAACGCCAATTCACAATCAACTATAGGCTAAGTTGCGCGAAAAACTAACACTGATCAATGCTTAATGTTAGCAATCTCGGATTTTGTCGGTCTCGCTAGCCCAGACCTCGCTTGACGCCATCAAGGTGCTTGACTAGATCCAGGTACTTGTACGCAAGGCAGAAGGAAAAAAAGGGCTAGTATCCCTTCCCCAATTGGTATGGAAACAAAAATCTGATTGTTTTTTTCCGACGCGGAGGGGTATCAAAAAAACTCTCCTTATTTCAATACCTACGTATTTATCCTGATGGGTAAAAATTCTGCCGATCGCTCGCGATACCTTCTACCTTCTGTTGACAGAGGCTCAATTCTGGGTGCGAGTGGGTGCGGGAGTGGAACTCTCCAAACTGGGGGGGAGTTCTGGCAAATGGACGATCGGGGAAGCAGGATTTTTCAAGTCAATGTAGGCTATTTTGCTTGAATCTAGCTGTTTTGGCAATTGTCGCATTCGGTCTAAAACCTTAAGTTGCTCCGCAGTCTTGGAACTGTACGGCCCTAAGTGTACGGTACCGATCTCTGTTTTCAAGATCAAGTTTTTCGCGTCTTGCCAATTAATCTCAAACACTTTCACCGTCAAGCCGCTGAGTCCTTCGTAAAACTTCGGCCAAGAGGCGCGATACAGTTCCAAAGGCCCGATGACTTTTAAAGTGGGCAAAGAACGCTGAGGCTGCGTTCCTCGATCGCTGCCGGGCCTGATCGAACTATTCTGCGATCGCACAGCAGTATAACTATCCGACGGCATCCAACCTCCGCGAGCGTCCAGCCACCCCACTTTTTCCTTGTCGCTGTTGGATCTCAACACCGCTGTCGGCTGCGCCACCGCCACCGGCAGGCGTTCTGCCACTTCTACAGTCAAACTCGGGGGAAACAAGTTGCGAGTCACCTTCGCTTTGGCGATCGGCCCCGTTGACTCCAGCTTTTCGGCCAGCGCCTGCGGTTGAATCCCCCACAGCGACTGCGGGTAAGACAGCGGCATCAAAGACCGCACCGCCTTATCTGATAGCCACTGATTGCCCTCCACCTTCACTTGTTCCGATCGGGCAATCAACCAAGCCGGCTGAGCAATCCACCACAGCAAACCTCCAGCGATTGCGCTCGCTGCTAGCATTTGCCACACCAGAGCCGCCAATCGAGCGCGCCTCTGCTGCCGCAACTTTTGGCGCCTGCGCCCTAACTCTGTTTGAGAAACCGCTCCAAAACTAGCCATCTACGTCTTGACAATATAGTAATTAAGGATTAGCACAAATTCAAAACTGTTTAATCTCCCTCTCTGGAACCCTGTTTTCCCCTACCATTTAACCAGATCCCCGCAAATTTACCCATACTCCTGCCAATATAAGTAATATCACTGATCCCGCTAAGTAATAAAAAATTATTAATTAAAAATTCCCAATTCCAGCGCCCGGAAAACCCCTTACCTGATAAAGGTTCTTTGGGTATTTAGGGCATTACCCCACAGGGCAAAAGGTTACAAATCAAACTAAACTCAACTAAAGAAAGTTTAGACTTTCGATTAACTTTTTTAACTTTTATTCGGCTTCAATTGTGATCGCACTCGAATTAGACAGATTCTATAAAGCCTGCAACCCGAGCAAGACCCTTGTTGCTGGAGACCCAGGGGATTATCAATACTACATTGATTTTGGTTCCGTGCGTGGCGGCAAAATCATTGAATCTTTACAGCGAACCATTACCCGCATCTCCCCCAACGAGCCAACCTGTCAGCTATTTACAGGACATATCGGGTGTGGCAAATCTACGGAATTGTTTCGACTGAAAGCTGAGTTAGAGCAAGAGGGTTTTTGCGTCGTCTACTTTGAGTCTTCCCAAGACTTAGACATGGGGGATGTAGATATCAGCGATATTTTGCTGAGCATTGCGCGCCAAGTCAGCGAAACTATGGAATCCGCTAAAATCAAACTCAGACCGAGCTATTTTACCAATCTGTTTGCAGAAGTGGCAGAATTTTTGCAGACTCCCATAGATTTGTCAGCGGAAGCCGAGTTATCTGTAGGCATTGCTAGAGTGACTGCTAAAACTAAAGACTCTCCCAAACTGCGATCGCAACTTAGGCAATATCTCGAACCCCGCACCAACAGCATTTTGCAGTCGATCAACGAAGAACTCCTCAACAAAGCTAACGCCGAACTTAAGCAGCAAGGCAAAAAAGGGCTCGCAGTCATCGTTGACAACCTCGATCGCCTCGATGCCTCCCTCAAACCCAGCGGACGCACCCAGCCAGAATACTTGTTTTTAGACCGTGGCGAACAGTTGAAAAAACTTAATTGCCATGTTGTCTACACGATTCCCTTGACTTTGATTTTTTCCAACGATTTCGGCCGCCTCGCCAGTCGATTTGGAGTCAAGCCCAAGGTGATGCCGATGGTACCAGTGCAAATGCGATCGGGCGACGACCACCTCGAAGGAATGGCACTGCTGCGCCAGCTAGTATTAGCTAGAGCTTTCCCGAAAGTTGCTCCCGATCAACGCATTGATTTGATTTCCCAGGTGTTTGACTCTCCCGAAACTTTAGATCGGCTTTGCCGGATTAGTGGCGGTCACGTTCGCAATCTACTGATGCTTTTGTATAGCTGTTTGCAGCACGAAGACCCTCCCTTCTCTCGCGAATGCCTCGAAAGCGTCATTCAAGAATATCGCGATGACCTTTTGGGAGCCATCAATGACATGGAATGGGAATTGCTGTTTCAAGTCGTCAAGCGACAAAGTGTAACCGGCGAAGAAGAGTCTCAAATTTTGTTGCGAAGTATGTTTGTCTTTGAATACCGCGATCAAGAAGGTCGTTGGTTTGGGATTAATCCAGCCCTAGCAGAAACCAGAAAATATAAGGAGTGGCTGCAGCGCACTGAAGCAAAATAGTTAGGATTTTTGAGATAGCTTCGTGACTCTAAGAACCCTTAACCACGAGGGAGTTAGAAAGTATTTAACTGAAAATTCATCTCTCACAACTCCGAAATCTTACAATTTAATAAAGAAATCAGTCAGCGGTTTTTGCCACTGGCTGATTTCTGTTGAATGCTGGCTATAGGCGGTGAATGTTATTGTCGTGTAAAACTTTGCCGCCACTAAGGACTTTGCCCACTTTCAACTCTCATATCTGCAATGTCATACCCCCTATTTCTATTTTTACCTGTTGCTCTTAATTTCACATAATCCCATCCCCGACGACATTTTTTTTTTCGGTTGTGTTAAATGCCTGCTACAGATATATCGGAGTTGTTTACTAATAGCTAGCCGTCGGTATGATTATGAGCTTAGCAGTTGGCTATTTATGATAGGTAGTTTTTTATATCTCGCTGAATCAAAAAATCTAAGGCAGCATTAAATTTTTATTTGGAAGTCTAGCATTCTCTGAGATTGAAAGGTATGATATCTTTACATTGGATCTAATAACTATCTAAGTATTGATAGGAGAAGTACGGAAAACTACGTATTTATACAGAGATAAAGCGTCAGACAGGGACGACCATCTCTAAGTAGATACGCTTTCAGTCACGATTGGCGAGAGTTAGGTAATTGATTTAGGCAAAAGAGGTGCACGCATGACCGATCTAATTAAGGCACAAGAAACTGCTAACTACAACGAGCGATCGCTCAAAACTCTGGTAAGATCCATCGCAATGTCTCAACACCAATTCTCGCTAATTTTGGTGCGCTGCAACTACGAGCAGTTGCGCCAGCAAATAGCGCAACGACTGCGAGAAGTGTCCCCAGTTCCCATTCAATATCTCGTCCTGCCAGCTTCAGTCAAAACCCTTTACACTACCCTGCAGGCAAGCACTTTCCAGGAGGGGTACTCGCCTGTGGTTTCTGCCTCGGCTTTGATGGTATTTGGTTTAGAAACAGTAGTAGCGATCGACGAACTGATGGCCTCTACCAATCAAGTGCGAGACGAATTTCGCAAAAATTTTTCCTGCCCAGTGATTTTGTGGGTAACAGATGATATCGTCACCAAAATGATTCGTCTGGCCCCGGATTTCAAAAGTTGGGCCGCCGCCACAATTAAATTTGAAATGGGCGTTGACGAATTAATTAATTTCCTCGCTAGGCGAGCCGATACTATATTTAAAATAGGCGAACTCAATCAAGAACTCGCCAGCAGCAACGTCAGCACCATCGCTAATTGTGAAACCTGCGAAACCCAGTGCGAAAAACGCGGCCTGGAGCGCGAAATCAGCCCTGGAGAACGCTTTCTAACTTTTAACTCAGGGCCCCAAAACCGACGACAATCAGATCTCCACTCCTATTCGCCATTGAGTCCGGGCAATACCTTCGATTTGGCGATCGGCTCTTTGCCACGCCGAGAACTAGAATTAGCTTTAAGAGATTTACAAAATCGCGGTGAAGAATTAGAACCCGCCCTCAAAGCCAGCCTGCAATTCGTTCTCGGGCGAGATTACTATGTCAGCGACCAAACCGAAACTGCCTTAATTCACTACCAAGAAAGTTTAGTATTTTGGCAGCAGAAAACGGGCAACTGGGAACTGGCAAACTTGGAACATTCCGAAAACCCAGAAACCTTCTCCTCCTTGTCGAATCCTGTCCCCAAAATTTTATTTTTAGAGAGAGAAGGCATAGTGCTGTTTCACATAGCCCTGTGTCACCGGTTGCAAGCAGCCAGAAACCCGGTAGCCAACCGCCACCACTGGGAACAAGCTTGGATTAGCCTGGAACAATCTAGAAACGCTTTCTCCCTTGCCTCACGCCCGGAATTGGTAGCTGAGGTGACAGCACACCTCGGAGAAGTCCTGCAGCGCCTGAAAGCTTGGGGAGAGTTGCAAGCATTAGCTGAAAATTCTTTGCAGTTGCACTTCACTTACGGTACTCCCAGCCAACTAGCTCAAGATTACGGCTTTTTGGCTGAAGTTGCCCTGCAACAGTCGAGGTGGAGTCAAGCCCGCCAGCTAGCCGAGTTGGCTTTGGCGATTTTGGATCAGACGCCTAATGATTTGAGATTGCTGATTGAAGATTTGAGATTGGGGTTTGAGGGAAATTATCCAGAATTTGTGGGCACTAACGAGTCAAGTAACGAACCCAAATCTAAAATCCAACATCCTAAATCCGACAGGAGTTCGTATCTTTTACTTTTAGCCCGAAGTTTGCGGCAGCTAGGCCAGTGGGAAGCGGCGGTTCATTCTTTGGAGTTGGCTCAATCTCAAAGCGAGCCGAAGTACGACCCCCGACTTTACATCGATATTTTGACGGAACTGCAAGCGGTTTATTTCGAGCAGGGAGAGTATCTTAAAGCATTTCGGATTAAAAAAACCCAGCGGTCGATCGAATATCAATACGGATTTAGAGCTTTTATCGGAGCCAGCCAATTGCAGCAGCAGCGCCAAGCGGTCAATCCTTCAGGTCCCTCAGCTCAAAACCAAGCTGCCATCGCAGCGTCCATGACAGCTTACTCGCGCCAAAAAGATATCAATAGCTTGCTAGAAAGAATTAGCAGGGACGACCATAAATTAACTATTATTCATGGGCCCAGCGGTGTTGGGAAAAGTTCTCTAGTCAATGCCGGCTTAGTACCAGCGTTGAAAAATATTACTCCGGGCGGGCGGGATACATTGCCCGTAGTAGTCAAAGTTTACACCGACTGGCTGGTGGAGTTAGAAAATGCTTTGAACAGCGCACTGTACGACAAACAAGCCGAAGAGGAAAGTAAATTAATCTCGAAAGGACTACAGGGAATCCACAAAAAAAGTTGCTCGGTTATTCCTGCTCGCAGCTCGGAAGTCTCTTCTTTTATTATAGATCAGTTGCGCGAAAATGCCACAAATAATTTGTTGACTGTGCTCATTTTCGATCAATTTGAAGAGTTTTTCTTTGTTTCGACTTCAGTGGCACAAAGACAACTATTTTATAATTTTTTGCGGTTGTTTTTGAATTTGCCTTATGTCAAGATAATTCTGTGCTTGCGCGAAGATTATTTGCACTACTTACTAGATTGCGATCGCTTCCCAAATCTTGACGCTATTAACAATAATATTCTCGACAAAAGCATCCGCTACCAACTGCGGAGTTTTTCTATCAAAGACGCGCGGGCTGTCATCGGACACTTAACAGAACGGGCGGAATTTTATTTAGAGCCGGCACTAATCGATGCCTTCGTAGAAGATTTAGCAGACGAACTGCAAGAAGTGCGACCAATCGAATTGCAGGTAGTAGGAGCGCAACTGCAAGAAGAAGGTATTACCAGTCTAGCACAATACCAGCAATTGGGGGACAATCCCAAAGCGGAATTAGTGAAACGATCGCTCGAAGGAGTCATCTCTGACTGCGGTCTGGTTAACGAAGATGCAGCGTGGAAAATCTTGTTTTCCCTGACAGATGAAAGAGGCGTTCGCCTGATAAAAACCAAACACGAACTCTCGTTAGTTACAGGTCCGCCGCCAGCCGATGCCCGCGAAACCGAATTATCGGCGATCGGCAAAAACAGAATTTCCCTACAGCGACAGTTCGCAAAAGACCCTGAAAGCCGACAAAAGAAAACCGACAACCTTGACTTAATTTTAGACATTTTAGTTGGTCACGGTTTGCTATTTCTGCTACGGGAAGCGCCCGAAGACCGCTATCAATTGGTACACGACTATTTAGTGCGGCCGATCCGCCAAAGATTCGGCTTAGAAGCGAGACTCCACAAAGCAGAAGCGGACAAAAAGATGAGTCAAGCACAGCTCTACCGAGCCAATACTTTTCTTAAACAACTGCTGGGATTAGCAGTGATCGGCGTCATGCTGCTAACCAGTTCCACGATCGCCGCCGTAAACTTTTGGTGGCGGGCTGTGGGTCAAAAACAGCTAGCTGTCGCTCAAACTCAGCGAGCCGAAATCAGTACCCTGACAGCCGCTTCTGAAGCACTTTATTTCTCAAACAACAAATTTGACGCCATGATGGAAAGTTTGAGAGCTGGCAAAAAGTGGAAACAGATCGAACACTCCCAACAAATGTATACTCTCAAAGACACCGAAATTCTGATTTCTGCTGCCCTCCAGCAGGCTGTTTATGGAGTCAAAGAACGCAACCGTTTGGAAGGACACGGCGATGTAGTTTGGGGTCTTAGCTTCAGTCCAGACGGCGAAACAATAGCTTCTTCCAGTGTAGATAAAACCGTCAAACTTTGGCGGCGCGACGGCAGTTTACTAGCAACTTTCAAAGACCACACTAACAGTGTCTCCTGTGTAGCGTTCAGTCCCGACAACAAAACCCTAGCCTCGGCAAGTTTAGATAAAACTGTCAAAATTTGGCAAACTGACGGCAGTTTGCTGGCAACTTTCAAAGGGCATACTAATAGCGTTACCAGCGTTGCTTTTAGCCCTGACGGTCAAACGATCGCCAGTGGCTCTACAGATAAAACTATCAAACTTTGGAAAACCGACGGCACGCTGCTGCGAACGATCGAACAATTTGCTCCCGTAAATTGGCTAAGCTTCAGCCGCGACGGCCAAATAATCGCTGTGGCGAGCGATGACGGTACTGTGAAACTGTGGAGCTCTGACGGCAGGTTAATCGCTAATTTGTGGCACAGCGAAAATAGACAACCCTCAAAAATTTACACCGTCAGTTTCTCCCCCGATGGTGAAACGATCGCCAGTGCGGGTGAAGATAAAACGGTGAAAATCTGGAGCCTCGCTGCACTCAAACACCCAGCAACCGAAAATTCAACACAAGCAAAAAAAGGTGAACTGCTAACAACTTTGCGGGGACACAGCAAGTGGGTATTTGGTGTCAGTTTCTCTCCCGACGGTCAAACACTTGCTTCGGGAAGTGCAGACGGGACTGTCAAACTCTGGAGTCTGGCTGGTGTTGGCGACAAACGCCCAACCGATGCTAGCAACATTAAACCAGAGAGTCGTTTGCTGAGAACTTTTGAAGGACACGCCGATCGAGTTACTCAGGTGAGTTTTAGCCCCGAAGGCAAAACCCTGGCTTCGGCAAGTTTTGACAAAACTGTCAGGCTGTGGCGGCTCGATGACGTGCCACTCAAAACCCTCGACGGACACCAAAACCGGGTGCAAGGCGTTACTTTTAGCCCCGACGGCCAAAGACTGGCTTCTGCTTCTACAGACAAAACTATCAAACTCTGGAGTCGCACGGGGGTTTTGCTAGAAACCTTGGAAGGACACACTCAGAGAGTCGCCAGCGTCAGTTTCAGCCCCGACGGCCAGCTACTTGCTTCTGGGAGTTACGACAAAACGGTGAAAGTCTGGAGTTTGACAGAAGATGGCATGAATAATATTCTCCCTTGTCCTTCGGCCCCGCTATTCCCGTGTTCGCCTTCTGTGCTGTTCACTCTCGACGCCCACGCCGACAGCGTGATGAGCGTGAGTTTTAGCCCTGACAGCCAGATACTCGCTTCGGGGAGCAAGGATAAGACTGTGAAACTCTGGACTAGAAACGGCAGGTTGATTAAAACTTTGACGGGACACACAGGCTGGGTGACTGGGGTGACTTTCAGTCCCGACGGCTCGATGCTGGCTTCTGCAAGCGATGACGGTACTCTCAAACTCTGGAATCGGGACGGTCGTTTGCTGAGAACTTTTGAAGGAGCTCACAACAGTTTTGTGTTGGGGGTGGCTTTTAGCCCTGATGGCAAAATGCTGGCTTCGGCTGGTTACGACAATTCGGTGAAATTGTGGAAGGTGGACGGGACTTTGGTGGCGACGCTGCTGAAAGGTTCTAGCGACAGCGTGACTAGCGTTGGTTTTAGCCCGGATGGTTTGTTGGTTGCTTCGGGCAGTTACGATCATAAGGTGAAGCTGTGGAGTCGCAGCGGGACTTTGCTGAAAACTTTGACGGGTCACAAGGATAGCGTGATGAGCGTGAGTTTTAGCCCGGATGGGAAGGTTCTGGCTTCTGCAGGCCGGGATAATCGGGTGATTTTGTGGAATTTGGATCTTGACGATTTGCTCGTGAGGGGCTGCGACTGGGTGGGGGATTATCTGAGAACTAATCCTAATGTGAGCGATCGCGATCGGCGTCTCTGTGAGGGGGTTGGGGCAAAACCAAATCAATTTTAGATTTTCGATTTTCGATTTTCGATTGGGGGATTCAGTCGATTTTCGATTTTCGATTGGGGGATTCAGTCGATTTTCGATTTTCGATGTTACTCACCCCCTTGAGGAGCTCGATCGCTAATTTCTCCCCGCTTCCCCCTTCCCCCTCTCCCCCTCCCCCTTTCTCAAAAACTATTTTTTCCTTCCCCTTGCTCTCGGCTTCCTGTAAAGTAAATAATTGTAAAGAAATATGAGTTTTCTCTTATCCTCTGGTTAAGACCGCCAGCTAGCATTCACAATTAAGACCCGGATTATAAGTTCCTATGTCACAGCTTTTCCCGCGAAAATTTCTAGCCTCTGTTGCCGCATTTTTTCTGGCTTTGTCCGTGTGGACGATCGCACCTGCGGCTCACGCTTTCAACAATCCCGATTTGTTGCCTTCTACTCAGACGCCGATCATTGATTTAGCTAAAGCCCTTACGGATATTGAAGAACAAAATTTGGCAAAAAATTTAAAGGCATTTGAAGCCGAAACCGGCTGGAAACTGCGAGTGCTGACTCAGTACGATCGCACGCCCGGTTTGGCTGTTAAAAGTTATTGGGGGCTAGATAACAAGAGTGTGTTGCTAGTTGCTGACCCCCGAGGGGGCAATTTGCTCAATTTTAATGTGGGCGACTCGCTGTATCCGCTGCTGCCGCGCACTTTTTGGGTGGAACTGCAAACCCGCTACGGTAATCAATTTTTTGTGCGGGACAATGGGGAAGATCGAGCGATTATTGAATCTTTGGAGTCGATAGAAGGCTGTTTGCGTCAGGGCGGATGCCGCGTGGTTCCCGGTTTGCCGAGGGAACAGTGGATTCTGACGTTAATTACGTCGGTGGTTGGCGGCGTCATCTGCGGGTTTGCGGCTCAGCCTCGGAAGCCGGGACAGGTTGTGGCTTGGCAGTGGGCGCTGATTTTTTCGCCGCTGTGGGGCATTCTGTTTTTCGCTTTCGGACTTGGGCCGGTGGTGACTCGGACTTCTGACTGGTTGCCTGTGGTTCGGAATGTGGCCGGTTTTGCGATCGGAGTTTTGGTGGCATTCCTGACTCCGGTGTTGGGCAAATCTTCTTCGTCGGAAACTTAGTCATTTGTTGACAGGAAAGCAGTTGACAGGAAAGTAGTTGACAGGAAAGCAGATTTTACTCAACAGTCAACGAATGACTAAAAGCTGGTAAGCTGATACCTGACAACTCAGAGGCGACAGCTATCCAACAAATGGAATGGCACGTAAGCGATGCCCAGAGTCTGGGATTAATCGATAACGAAATTGGCGACCACGGTTTTTCAGCGGCGGAGTACGAAATAGTCCGCCGCGTGATTTATGCGACTGCTGATTTTGAGTACAAGTCTTTAATTAGTTTTTCCGATCAGGCTTTGCAGGCTGGGGCGGCTGCTTTGGCTGCTCGGACTACGATCGTGGTAGATGTGCCGATGGTGCAGGTGGGCATTACGCCCCTAATCCAAAGTACCTTTGCGAATCCGGTTTACTGTTCGATGGAGGCTTTGACACGCCCCCAAAAGGAAAGGACGCGGGCTGCTTGGGGGATTGAAACTTTGGCAAGACGCTATCCTGAGGGGATTTTTGTGGTGGGCCAGGCTCAAACTGCTTTGTCGGCGATCGTAGATTTGATTGAATCTGAGGAAATTCGACCGGCTTTGGTGATTGGGACTCCTTCTGGGTTTGTGGGGGTTGACGTGGCTAAGTCGCGGCTGCACGATTCGATGATTCCTCACATTCGGATTGAGGGCCGCAAGGGCTCTGCCGTGGTAGCTGTGGCTATTGTTAACGGGCTGGTCGATTTGGCTTGGCAAGCTTACGGCCAAGAGGGGAACAGTTGATCGAGAAGTCAGCAGTCATTAGTCATTAGTCGTTCTGGATTATTTTGAGCAGTGTTGCGGTTAATTAACCAACTTTCAAACGATCGTTGACTTTCGCTGCTGCGTCGGCCGGCTAGCAAACCTTCAACTCCAATATGTTCGTCTAAATCAACCCATTCAATGGCATAACCATCTCCAAGTAGCTGCCAATTATGTCTTTCCTCCTGGGTACCATGCAACAAACGGGGATACCAAGCTAAGGGCACGCTCAAACTGCGACCATCAACTAAGTCCACAATTACTTTTTCGTCTGTCACCGTGACTTTAATCACAAGGGGTTCTGTTTCAAGTACCAAAGTAGTCATGCCAAGCCTCCAACAATATTTGTTCGTATTCCTCTACAAGATGAGCGATCGGGTTTAATTCATGTTCTTTGAAGCCTCGTTTTTTTTCTAGAGATACAGGATTAATCCAAAATTTAGCAAGTTGCCGATCGCGCTTAACATGAATGTGGGCGGGTTCGCCTCTATCGGAACTAAAAAAGATGAAACTGTAGGGGCCAACCTGAAGAACCGTAGGCATTAGCTGCTATCTTGTGAATTTTGTCCTAATTTTCACCTGAAATCGCTCTTAAATTTGTGGCTACGATCAATATTAATAATCAGCGGGCGATCGCCTTTTTACATCTCTGCTTTGATTAGTGCGATCGGGCCCTTTTTTCTGTCTACCTTTTTTAATCTGCTGGCTCATCTCGACAAACAAATCTCTGCGTAAATAAGGATAGTCGCTCACCCACACGTCCCGGCTGGGAATATAAATATCTGATACTTTGGTAATCGTGCTCAAATCTTCTTGATTTGACATGATTAACATTAAAGCAGCTTGGCCGGGGACAATTCCTTGGTGTTCTTTCCGCAAGGGAGCTCGAAGTGTAGTGGTAAATCCGGTTTTGTCGCCAACTTCTAAGTTGATTCGCGGTTCTAGGTTGTCAATTATTACGAGTTGTCCTTTTTGATTGACTGTTTCTTCTTGACTGGTGACTTCATCTGTGATGTAAATATCCAAAACTCGTCCTTGCCAAAAACCGCAGTATTGATATTTGCGACATTCTGCATTCCGCAAACTCGCCCACAAAATCGGCCCCCACAGCCAGTACAAACCAGCTATCAATCCGGTGATTAAAACTAGCGGCCCGACATCGGAACCGACGAAGCTGTAGACAACCAGCACGAGAATTACGATAACCGCAGAGATTAACATTCTCCTCAAGAAATCGGGCGGTTTCCCCCAGCAATATTTGTATTGAACTCCCGTGGCGACGGCGGGAATTAGTTCTTGAAAGGTTTGGCGGGTTAAGGGAATTAGCATAGGAAGTTCGGCAACAGATTTTGTAACGGATGCAACGGATGTCTGTTCGGCAGCGAATTATATAAGGGTTGTAACGGATTTAACGGATTGAGGTTGAAGTCAGAAATCAGAAGTTAGAAGTCAAAAGTTAGAAGTTAGATTAATTCCACATTACTAATGACTAATGACTAATGACTAATGACTACAAGATTTTTTCCAGGCCGTAAACGAGCGATCGCAATTCAAGGACTTTGCGTATAGACAGCAAGACTCCGGGCATATAACAAGCTCGATCGCTCGTATCGTGTCGTAAAGTATAAACTTGACCAGCGCCGCCAAAAATTACCTCTTGGTGGGCAATTAAACCGGGTAAACGGATGCTGTGAATGCGAATCCCTTCATCGGCCACTGAACCCCGAGCTCCGGCTAATTTTTCGGTTTCCTCAACTTCTGGCAGATTGAAAGTTTTTCCCATTTCTGCTAACATTTGGGCAGTTTGAATCGCCGTGCCGCTGGGAGCGTCGGCTTTTTGATTGTGGTGCAGCTCGATAATTTCTACGTGTTCAAAATACTGAGATGCCGTGACGGCGGCTTGTTGGAGCAAAACCATGCCGATCGAGAAATTGGGTATGATCAAACAGCCGATGCTGGCTTTGTCAGCAAATTCAGCTAAGTTTTCAATTTGCTTGCTGCTCAATCCGGTAGTGCCGACTACTGGGCGAATGCCGTAAGCTATAGCCGATCGCACGTTTTCATAAACAGACGAAGGGTGCGTAAAATCTACCATCACGCCTAACTGCTTTTCCTGAGCTGCTAATACCAGCATTCCTTGCAAGTCGTCAGTGATGGGAACTTCTAACGGGTCGCATCCGGCTAATTCGCCGGCATCGGCGTTGAGGCACTCAGGAGAGCGGTCTACAGCCCCAAATAAGGTCATGTCACTAGCATGGGCGATCGCCTTAATTACTTCGCGGCCCATTTTGCCTGCAGCACCGTTAACAATCACCGGAATCGGAAGTTGATTCGCCATCATCTCAAAAATATCCTGAAAGTTAGATCGACTAAATTTTAACGCTTGTGCGAATTTGGGGAAACAAGGAATGAAAGACAGGATTTGTCAGCAAATCTTCAAAAACCCGGTTCCCATTCGAGAAATACTTTGCCAAATCGAGTAATTAGCTTAAAGAAACTCGGTTGTGGCACAAGTTCTGAAAAAATTACATTCAATCTCATATTAAGCTCAATTCTGTAAGAACAGACTGCAAAGCTAATTTGCACCGACATATTTTTTCTGTGACTGCCAAATTCTCTCGAAATCTTCGATATGTCATGTCTGTCGCAACTGGCTTCGACCTGAGTTATCAAAACCGACGGGTCAGGATTTTGCCTGCAATGCTTGCGGGCGTGACTGTAACGCTGCTGAATATGGGAGTTCGGCAGTTGGGAGGCCTGCAAAGCTTGGAATTGGGGAGTTTTGACTCGTTAGTGCGCTTGCAGCCAGATCCGGGCCCCGATCCGCGGCTGCTGGTAGTGGCAATTTCTGAGGCCGATATTCAAGCTTTGGGGAGATTTCCGATTTCCGACGGTGCGATCGCTCAAACCTTGACAAAACTGCAAAAGTATCAGCCAAAAGTCATCGGTTTGGACTTGTACCGGGATTTGCCTCAAGCACCGGGACACCAAGAATTGCTGGCCGGGCTGAAAGCACCGAATGTGGTGGCGATCTATAAATTGAGCGATTCAGAAAGTCAGGGAGTGGGTGCGCCCCCGGGGATACCGCCCGATCGGGTCGGTTTTAACGACTTCGTGCTCGATCCTGATGGCGTTGTACGCCGCAATTTGCTCTCAGTCTCCCAAGCACAGAAGAATACTGCTTTCTCTTTTTCTGTGCAAGTGGCTTTGTTGTATCTCAAAGACAGAGTGCAGCCGGAAAATAGCCCTGTTCATCCCCACCAAATCAACTGGGGAAAGGCAGAATTTGTGCCTTTAACTGCTGACAGCGGGGGCTATGCAAATCTCGACGCCAAAGGCTACCAAATTTTGCTCAAATACCGTTCTGGTAAGGATGTGGCGCGACAAGTCAGTATCAGGCAGGTATTGAAGGGAGAAATTGACCCAAGCTGGGTTAAGGACAAGATTGTGCTGATCGGGACGACGGCACCGAGTACCAGAGATTTGTTTTTGACGCCCTACAGCCCGGTTAAAAAGCAAAGTCCGAAAATGCCGGGGGTGTTGCTGCACGCGCAAATGCTCAGCCAAATATTGAGTGCGGTTTTGGATGGGCGATCGCTATTTTGGGTGTGGCCCGAATGGGCGGAAATTTTGTGGAACGGTGCTTGGGCGTTGGTGGGCGGGGTTTTGGCTTGGCGGATTCAGCACCCTGTGAGGGCAGGATTGGCTGGGGGTGCTGCATTGATGGGGCTGTTGGGGATTAGTTGTGGGATTTTTATTTGGGGTGGGTGGGTGCCGCTGGTGTCGCCGACTTTGGGTTTGGTGGTGACTGGTGTGGGTGTCAGTGCTTACAGGAAGCTTTACGATGCTTTTCACGACTCTCTAACGGGTTTGCCGAACCGGGATTTGTTCGTGGATTGCCTGGGGCGGGCGATGATCGCCAATACTAGGGGCCGGCGCAGCTATCTGTTTGCGGTGCTGTTTTTGGATTTAGACAGGTTTAAGGTGATTAATGATTCTTTGGGTCATTTGGTGGGGGATGAACTGCTGATGGCGGTGGTGCTGCGGTTGAGGGCGATTATTGGCTCCGGGGATACTGTGGCGCGGGTGGGGGGCGACGATTTTGCGATTTTGGTGAGGAATATTGATGTTGACAGTGCGGTGAATTTGGCCGATCGAATTCACAAAGCTTTAATTGTACCTTTTGAGTTGAAGGGCCAGGAGGTGTTTGTCACTGCGAGCATCGGGATTGCCATCGGGGGCGAACCCGCTGCTAATGTCAGGGAACAGCCGGAACACTTGCTGCGGGACGCCCACACGGCGATGTACCGGGCGAAGGCTTTGGGAACGGGAAGGTATCAGGTGTTTAATGCTTCGATGCACGATTTGGCGGTGGAGAGGTTGCAGTTGGAGACGGATTTGCGGATGGCCCTCAAGCGTCGGGAGTTTTTGCTGCACTACCAGCCGTTTGTATCTTTGGCAAGCGGTAAGATTATTGGGTTTGAGGCTTTGGTGCGTTGGCAACATCCGCTGCGAGGTTTGATTCCACCGATGAAGTTTATTCCGGTGGCTGAGGAAACGGGGGCAATTGTGCCGCTGGGTGAGTGGGTGTTGGAGGAGGCTTGTCGGCAGTTGGGGCTTTGGGAGGGAATGTTTGATTTCGATCGACCTTTGATTATGAGTGTAAATTTATCTGGCAAGCAGTTTGCTCAGCCGGATTTGGTCGATCGCCTGAAGGTGATTTTGGAAACAACGGGTTTGAGTGCCGAGAGTTTGAAGTTGGAGATTACTGAGAGTGTGGTGATGGATGATGTGGAGTCGGCGATCGCGGTTTTGAAGCAGATGAAAGCGTTAAATGTCAAGTTGGGAATTGATGATTTTGGCACTGGTTATTCGTCGTTGAGTTATTTGAGTCGGTTTCCTACGGATACTTTGAAGGTTGATAAGTCGTTTGTGGGGCGGATGGAGCTCGAAAGCGAGGGGGAGAATGTGGCGATCGTGCGGACGATTGTGGCGCTGGCTCACGCTTTGGGGATGGATGTGATTGCTGAGGGTGTGGAGACGGCGGCACAATTAGCTAAGTTGAGGTCGATCGGCTGCGAATATGGTCAGGGTTATTTTTTTGCTAAGCCGTTACCGAGCGAGGCTGCGACTGCTTTGATGGCTTCTCTGCCGCAGTGGTAGTTGTGGGTTATTAGTTATTAGTTATTGTACGTTAGAGCTAAAATTGAAAGTCGATCAGGTTCCCAAAACAGCTCTTTAACCTGTTGGATGCTAAAATTAGTGTTATCTAAACAAACATGAAGCTGAAAGAACTTGTCAGTCATCTCGTTATCGATCCTCGAAAATTAACAGAGTATGCTCTTAATTTAGATAATCCAGTCGGTAGCGATAAAGCTGTAATATTTCAGCGTCGTTGATGATTTAGCCAAGAAAACTATGAATTGGTGTTAGCACAGATTTCAGCTAAAACTCTTGATGCTGAAGCAGTTTTAGGACTAAACGACAAACACGGACAGCGCGATACTGTAGACTTGGAAATTGTGGGCGCACAGGGACAGCAGGGGATTGTCCGTACAGGTTGGATCGTAGAACCGCGTAGTAATGGGGCGAGACTGGTAACACTATTCGTTCGGAGGTAAGGACGATCGTGCCAGAATTATTGGATGTAGTCGAATTGTTAGTAACATTGCCTGAATCTAATTTGCACCAGGGTGTTAGAGGGGCAATAGTAGATTGTTATGATGATGGAAATTACGAGGTAGAATTTAGCGATCGCTGTGGCGAAACGATAGCTTTGTGTACTCTGTCTACCGAGCAGTTTTTAGTTGTTTGGAAGGCGCAAGAAAGGCGTTGGTTGTCTGTATCTGAGCTATTAGCTGCGATGGTTGAACGTTTGTCTGATGAACGTCATACCAATTCACTATGAACCTGCACTTAATATAGCTTCAACGATATAGTCCCAACCACAGAGAGATAAAACTTCTTCATTCGTGAGAGATTTGATAATTATATCTACCTGTTCTTTGAGTTTATCTAAACTCGAATAATTTTCCCAATTGAGGTCTTTTTTTGTATGTTGCCACAATCTTTGAATCGGATTCAATTCAGGACTATAGGCAGGTAAATATATTGGCATTACATGGTCATGCCAGTCTAATAACAGAGCTTTATGAAAGCTACCATTATCCATGATAATTAGATTGAAATAGTCTGAGTATTTTTGAGCAAATCCATTTAAAAACTCTTGAAAGCAGTTGTGATTGAGCTGAGAAAATTCTTGATAATATTGTTCACCTGTTGATGGCTCTACAACTCCATAAACATAGAAGTTTCCTCGCTTCTATTGTTTTTTGCCTACTGGTTTTATCCCCTTCAATGTAATCATCCTGCCCGGCGCATAGTAATCAATCCAAATCTACTCTCGTCCTGACACCATATCCTTACAGGCTGTCCTGTTCCGAAATATTTAATCATTACTTTGATAATCTCCCACAGTTTTTTTTTGAAATTTGTCTGTGCAACTTCGTTCACCTTATTGCTTTGGGGTCTTGGGACGCAAGAGGTAAGATTTTAATTTATAATGAACTAGGTCATGTACGACTTTATAGCTCACTTTGATACCGCATTCTTTTTCGAGCCATATCTGTAATTTGCCATAACTTGTTTCCCCCTCTGGTTCTTGCAGTTTTTTGATTAACTTTTCTCTAACTTCGGGTGGTATATGTGGAGTCTTCCCGGGAGCTTTTTTAACGGTGAGTAATGAGGTAATTCCACCTTGTTTGTAAGCTCTTAACCAACGATATATTGTTGATTCGTCTCGCTTCAGCATCGTGGCTAATTCTTCTCTTGTTTTGATTTTTTTGGTGGCAATCCAGTATAATAGCAGTAACTTTTCTTTACTTACTGCGGTTATAGCCCGTTTGAGTCGATGCTCTAGTTCCTCAACCGTTTCCTGGATTTCTACCTTAAATTTGTTGGCCATATTGCATCTCCTCTACTTTTAGCCTACATTTAGTGTACCTTCATAGTGAATTGGTATTAACACCATTGAGAGTGAAGTAACCGCTAGTGCTGCTGGTGTTTTGGTCGTTGAACACATATTGGGTAATGCTATTACCATCGGGGTCACTCACATAGAAACTAGGACTGATACTCGCACCCGGATTAACCGTTTGGTTATAAGCAGTGACTACTGGAGCGCGGTTTGAAGAGGGCGATGGTGAAGCACCGACTAAACCCAATTCTTCCCAGGAAGGATCTATTTCCCGTTTTATATCCCAAATATTAATGACCTCATCTTCTGACACCACATCTGAGATATGAGAATCATCTTCTGACTTGTTTATTTGGGTATCTTCCGTAACCCACAAATCGACAAATTTTTCCTCTATGACACTCAGCTCAATATCAACAGGTGGCTCGATCGGTGTTGGTGCTGGTGTTGGCGTCGGTGTCGGGACGATCGGATCGACATCAACAGGCGGCTCGATCGGTGTTGGTGCTGGTGTTGGGGTCGGTGTCGGGACGATCGGGTCAACATCAACAGGCGGCTCGATCGGTGTTGGCGCTGGTGTTGGCGCTGGTGTTGGTGTTGGTGTCGGGACGATCGGGTCAATATCAACAGGTGGCTCGATCGGTGTTGGTGTTGGCGTCGGGACGATCGGGTCAACATCAACAGGCGGCTCGATCGGTGTTGGTGTCGGCGTCGGGACGATCGGGTCAATATCAACAGGCGGCTCGATCGGTGCTGGTGTTGGTGTTGGCGCTGGTGTCGGCGTCGGGACGATCGGGTCAACATCAACAGGCGGCTCGATCAGTGTTGGTGTTGGCGTTGGTGCCGGTGTTGGTGTCGGTGTCGGGACGATCGGGTCAATATCTACAGGCGGCTCGATCGGTGTTGGTGTTGGCGTTGGTGCCGGTGTCGGTGTCGGGACGATCGGGTCAATATCAACAGGCTTTGTGATGTAAGAAATCACCTCTTTTCCTAAGTCCGAACCACGCCAATCTTTACCTGGAGCAATTAACTCATCTAATTTGGCAGCTCTTCCAGTCGCACCCCGCACTTGGAAAATGATATCGTTATAATCCCTATCACTCCCCGAATCTAACCGCATATCCTCCATGACAAAGGTATTGCCTTCTCCCGTGACATCGGCAATTTGACCAAAGTGAAATCCCTCCACAGGATTCGCCATTGCCATAGAAAATAAAGGACGTTGATCGCCGCCAACAGTCGGATTATCATACACAGACTTTACACTACCGTTGGGTACCAACATCACCCCATATTTACCCCCAGCAGTTACGGCAAAACTCTTGACTTCTAAGTAGACTCCTTCGTTGGCATTACTCTCTCCTAACAAACCGGAAAACCGCGCACCTTCTGTAGCATCATTAATGACTACATGACCTTTCACAGAGTTACTTAAGGAACGCGCCGCTACTTCTTTAATGAATGCTTCCGAACCTGGTTCAAATTTGTCTAAATCGTCTAAACTGAAAATAGCTAACTCACCTTGGAACATCCCACCATCAAACGTGTAGTCTATACTGATTCGACCAGTTTGATCGGTAGTAAATACCCCCGATCTAAAGGGAGAAATTAACTTTTGGTCCGTAGTCTGTTCTGGTTCTTTTTGGGTTTCAGTTGTTGCTACGGTAGTAGTTGAATTCTCTTTCTCTGTTTCTTCCCCGTTGCTAGTGTCAGTATTTGTTTCGTCCCCTGGCTGGCTGGCATCTGGGGAAATAGCAACTAAAGTTTCGCCTGTTTTTGGTTCTTGAGTGGCAACTGTTTCGCCTGCAACTGCATCTGTTTTGGCGGCGGCTGTGCTATTTGGATTGTTTGTGGCAGCAGTTTCGCTGGGTTTTTCGGCGGTTGAAATTGCCGAATCGGTTGGTGGTTTGTCTGGTGGAGATGTAGTCTCTTCACTTGGCAGTTTTTCGCTAGCATATTCACTCGTTGCTACAGGTTTTTCCGGTTCAGATGTGAGAGTTGTTTCGGAGTCTGTAGTGAGTGGTTTGTCTGTAGTTGTTGTTGTTTCTGCCGCATATTCACTCGTTGCTACAGGTTTTTCTGGTTCAGATGTGAGAGCTGTTTCGGAGTCTGTAGTGACTGGTTTGTCTGTAGTTGTTGTTGTTTCTGCCGCATATTCACTCGTTGCTACAGGTTTTTTGGGTTCAGATGTGAGACTTGTTTCGGAGTCTGTAGTGACTGGTTTGTCGGTAGTTGTTGATGTTGTTTCTGCCGCATATTCACTCGTTGCTACAGGTTTTTCTGGTTCAGATGTGAGAGTTGTTTCGGAGTCTGTAGTGACTGGTTTGTCGGTAGTTGTTGATGTTTCTGCGGCAGATTCAGTCGTTGCTACAGGTTTTTCCGGTTCAGATGTGAGAGTTGTTGCGGAGTCTGTAGTGACTGGTTTGTCGGTAGTTGTTGATGTTGTTTCTGCGGTGACAGTCTTTTCATCTACAGGAGTTCCTGTAATTACATCTTTGTTTGCAGTGGGTTTTTCCGAAGTTGCGGCGCTGTTTGAGGGAAGTGGAGAATCTGATGTTGCACCTGTGAGGGTGTCTGCGTCGGAGGCTTTTTGAGTGCTAGTTGGTGCTAAATTCAGCGTATATTTGATGTCGCCAGTGATTTGCAAAACTTTGACTGTATAGTCTCCGGCTAGTAAGCTGTCAACACTAATTGTTTCTGCATCGGTTCCCGCGTTGGTGGAACTGTAAAGTGTTGCACCACTAGAGTTTAACAGAAATACGTCGGCATTCCCGCTCAAACCGTCGATCGAAAATTGGAAACTTCCCGGACTGTTGATGTTAAATTTGTACAGGTCGTAGATATTTGTAGCGCCAACACTACCTGTGTAGGTTTTGCCGTCAGCCAATGCCCAGATGTTAAGTTCAGCCATTTGTACCCCTGAAAAATAGTTGGTTAAATCAGTTGTTGAGAAGCGATCGCCTTATTATGTTTTTATGTTTTCTCCGGTGCGTTTTTGAGCATTTCGAGCCACCTGAAATTTTCCTCAAAAGGTAAACTTTCAAGACTGCTTGTTTAGTGTTTCAACGAAGCAGGGAAGTATTGCATTTATTTGTGAAGAAGCTTTAGTGATATTTGCCAAGGTGTCAGATTTTAATCCAAATTTCACCTCGTTTTTATATTATTAGAAACAAAAAAAGCAATACGTAGGAATACGGATTTTTTTACATTAAAGACTTTACAGGAACTTTACGATCGCCAATATAATTTTTGGTAGGATGACTGTGAAAGAGCCAAAAACCATAGAAATTAAGCACTAATAAAGTATTAGCGCTATTGCCCACCAGACTGTTAGCAAAGCACGGCAGATGTAAAGCATCCCCAATGCAGAAGATTTGTTAACTTTGTGTAAAGTATCAAAGAAACAGGACTTTATGACATTACTTAAAACTCCTTTAAACCGAATTTAATGACGATTACTTTAAAGCTCCTTAATCGTCGATCGACAGCTATACTACCAGTCCTAGACGCAAGAACCGCTAAAAACAAAGGGTTGCGATTACGTAGCACAGCGAATAATGATAGAAATACGTTGTTTCTGCGTCTTGGACTAACTACCATGAAAAAAAATTGCTTCAAAGTGGACTCAAATATATATCTGGCGGAACTTGAGGGTTTTATGCAAATTCGGGAAAATTGTTACATAAGTTTACATTAGCGTTGCCCGATCGCCCAAAGTTACAGCACTTTGCGAGCAAAGCGCTCTTAATTATCTATCTGGGGGAACTTGAGGTTTTTATGCGAATCGCGGGAAATCGTTACATTAGTTTACAGTTGGGTTGCCGATTGCCCAAAAATTCAAAGCCACCCCGCATTTAACTTACTGGTTCAGTTGACTGAAACTATTGTGGGGTGGGCAGGAGAACCCGCCCAAAGCTGCAATTCAAATAAATACTCCTGAACGCATCGGTGGTCAGAAACCGGGTTTTTTTTGCGACAATATTTCGTTACAAACCGCAGAAACGGCAAAAAACCCGGTTTCTTTGGTTTTGATGCGTAAGTCGCGATCGAGAAAAGCTTAGTTGCGCTTGAGTGTTGAAGGCGCTACCTACATTTAATGTACCTGGTGATTTTGGTTCAAACTATTGTGGGGTGGGCAGGAGAGCCCGCCCAAATCTACCCAAATCTACAAATCTACAATGTAAATGCAGCAAATCTTAGTTGCGCTTAAGTGTTGAAGGGGCTCAGTGCTCCGCGGGCATCCTACAACTGCGATCGCCCCAGACAATCCCTTATCCCCTACAATAAACAAGCAATTATTATATTTTGAGTTATCCTGTGAGTCCTACTGCCGAAGTCAGCAATACCCTAAATGCGGGCGCTCTACCAACCGTTACCGCTACCGCAGCCCGCCGCGCTGTTTTTCCCTTCACTGCAATTGTTGGCCAGGAGGAGATGAAACTGGCGCTGCTGTTGAATGTCATCGATCCCAAAATTGGCGGGGTGATGATTATGGGCGATCGAGGTACTGGTAAATCTACCACAATCCGCGCCCTCACTGATTTGCTGCCGGAAATTGAGGTGGTGGCTGACGATCCTTTTAACAGTCATCCCAGCGATCCAGATTTGATGAGTGATGAGGTGCGCGATCGCACTTTATCTCAAACTGACATTAAAATCGCCCGCAAAAAAGTCCAAATGGTAGATTTACCTTTGGGCGCTACCGAAGACCGAGTTTGCGGTACGATCGACATCGAGAAAGCTTTGTCAGAAGGAGTTAAAGCTTTTGAACCCGGGCTTTTAGCTAAAGCTAACCGCGGCATTCTGTACGTTGATGAAGTCAATTTGCTCGACGATCATTTAGTCGATGTTTTGCTCGACTCGGCCGCCAGCGGTTGGAATACTGTTGAAAGAGAAGGCATTTCGATCCGCCACCCGGCTAAGTTTATTTTAATCGGTTCCGGGAATCCAGAAGAAGGAGAATTGCGGCCGCAGTTGCTCGACAGATTCGGGATGCACGCAGAAATTCGGACTGTGAAAGACCCGAATTTAAGAGTGGAAATTGTCGAACAGCGATCGAGTTTTGACCAAAATCCGCCGGAGTTTCTCGCGAAATATCAGCACGAACAAGATGAGATGCAGCAGAAGTTGGTGGAAGCCCAGGAAAGATTGAAATCGGTAACTATCGATCGAGAGTTGCGTGTAAAAATCTCCCAAGTTTGCGCGGAATTGGACGTAGACGGGCTGCGGGGCGATTTGGTGACGAATCGGGCTGCGAAAGCTTTCACGGCGTTGGAATGCCGCACAGAGGTGACTGTGGACGATATTCGCCGGGTGATGACTCTGTGTTTGCGGCACCGGTTGCGGAAAGATCCGCTAGAATCAATAGATTCGGGGTATAAAGTGACTAAAGTGTTCGATCGGGTATTCGGCCTAGAAACAACTGAGGGGTAATTGGTAATTGGTAATTGGAAATGGGTAATTGTTGGTGATGAAACCTTCCCAAATTTTCATACCTAATTCCCCAGTTCCAATTACTAATTCTGGCCATGGAAAAACGAATTTTAGGATTAGATCCGGGCTTAGCAAATCTTGGCTACGGGGCAATCTCCTGTCAAATTGTCCCCGGCAACCAAGATAAAAACAGCGTTTCCATGATTGATTGCGGCGTCATACAAACAACGCCAAAACAGGAAATGGGACAGCGATTGAAAACAATTTACGACGATTTGCACCAGGTAATTGAACAGATTAAACCTGATATAGCAATTGCCGAAAAACTGTTCTTTTACAAGATGGGAAATACCATACTTGTAGCGCAAGCGCGGGGCGTTTTGACCCTAGTATTGGCGCAGTGTGGAGTGCCGTTATTCGAGTTTACGCCGGCTCAAATTAAGCAAGCTTTGACCGGCCGCGGTAATGCGGATAAATCCGAAGTGCAAGAGGCCGTGGCGCGGGAGTTGGAGTTGGGTTATATTCCGAAACCCGACGATGCGGCCGATGCTTTGGCGGTGGCTTTGACTGGTTGGTACGATGATGATATTTGTCCGAAGAAAATACAGTTGGAAACAGGAAAAGTTTGATGCAATATCAAATCATCGGCAAATTAAGCACAAATCCGGGCAAGACATCTTCTCCCGATAAACTTACAGGAAATTGTACAATCTCTACTTCGCGAGAAGGGCGATAAATCTCCACTTTTTCGTCTAGAGGATTAATTAACCAACCCAAGCGTAAACCGCTGTTTAGATACTCCTGCATTTTCTCCTGAAGCGGCCGCAGCGGGTCTGGGCGCGATCGCAATTCTATGACAAAATCAGGACAAATTGGCGGAAATTTCTCTTGTTCTTCTGCTGTTAAAGCAGACCATCTTTCTAAGCTAACCCAAGCGGCGTCTGGAGCTCGATCGCCATTATTAGGCAAGCGAAAAATTGTGGAAGAACTAAACACTCTCCCTAGCTGCGTTTTACGGTTCCACAAGCCCAAATCTGTAATTAAATAGGCTTTTCGATTGCCGCTGACTCCGCCTACGGGTGACATAATAATGATTTCTCCTTTAGGTGTCCGTTCAAATTGCCAATCTCGATTCATCTGGCATAAACGGTAAAACTGTTCGTCTGTTAGTTCGACAGTCTCTAAGTTTAAAGTAATGGTTGTCATTTTTCCTAACTCCCTACAAATATGAGTTCTGCAAACCTACTTTAGCGCCACTTTTTGTCAATGACCGACGAAACTAATCGAATTTAACATCAGTCCTATGCAATAGCACTTAAGCTTTGAGAGGGGTTTAAACCCCAGGCGGACTAGGGCGCAAATGCCAGAGATCGATCGCATTTAACATCAGTCCTCTGCAAGAATACTTAAGTTTTGACACTTGTTTAAACCCCAGGCGAACTATTACGATGTCCAAAAGATTAGTGAAAAATGTCATTAAGTGCGATCGCCCAATTCCACCCTCACTCAAAAAAATGCTATAATATCCACTTTAATTGCTAAACTAATCCCGCCAGCAGAGTACACAGGAAAATAATATGGTGATTATTACCTCCCAACAAATTGCCCAATTTCGCTCGCAATTAGCCGAATATCCCGAAGCCTTAAAAGCCCTCGACGCAATCGAAGATTGCGAAGGTAACATCGAAGATGCATCGATATCTCTAGCAATTCAAGCCGGACAAGAACCGAATATATCAGAAAATTGGTTAGACGGATTGGCAAAAAGATGCCGCGTTGCTATCTGCAAATCCGAGGTGAAAGAAGAGTTGACTAACGGACAATTGAATGCAGCATTTAGAGATTTAGTTGCAGCAAAAATTTGCCCTGATATTTTGGTGACTTCGGTAATTATTTATGTATTTAAAACTGGGGTGAATGAGTTTTGCGAGCCTCTCGAATATAAACTGTAAAGCCATAGCTGCATTTAAAAATTAGGTGAAGCAAAGCTATCCAGAAGGGTAGGGAATCGCCTCCATTTCTCAAAACATGATACAACGAGGCGATCGCACTTTTTCTCTACCCCTTTGCACTACTGTACCCAGCCGGCCTCAAATCCGGCGACAAACCCAAAGATTTCCCCAGCAAACGAGCAAGTTGCACTAAAAAATTGGCAGTATCTTCGTCACCTTCGCGGGCCATTGAAGCCGATATCTGGATTAGCATTTGCACAAATCCCGCATCAATTAAATGGGAACAGGAACTCAAAACTTCTGGTTCTTGGCCGTTGGGACAGGTAAGCACTCGCTCGATTAAGTTCAAATAAGCCTCTTGGCGTTCTGGATTCATTTTGGGAGGACCTATACAGTAAATAATTTATTATTACGCTTAACTGATTCCTGTCAATCACGCGATCGAATAAGCGATCCCCGTTTTTACTCTAGAAACTCCATTCAGTCAGGAATAGACAGAAGCTTAAAGAAAATCTTAAGTTTCTCAATGCTAGTTTAGTCGAGGTAAGGTGCGCCGAAGAGCACCCTACTATTCAAGGGAATTAAGAATATACAAAATGAAAATAGGAATATTTTTAGGAAATCTCGGAAACCCCGCCATCTACTATCCCAAACTAGCCACAATTACCGGCGGAGTCGTGGCGAGTATTTTTCTTTGCCAATTATTGCAATGGCAAGCACAGCAGTCCAACTCCGGCGAATGGGTGGAAACTAACAGCAGCGAAATTGAAAAAGCCACTGGTTTAAATCGCGAAGAACAAGAACTCGCGAGACGGTTGCTTAAAGTCCGATCGCTCCTCAAAGAAAAACTACAAAATCCCAACACCGACACCCTAGAACTCTGGGCGGACATTGACGCTTTCGAGGAAAAACTCAATAACTTTTGGACACCGAATCCGCCAGATATTATAACACCGATAAGCCGCGAAAACAACAATCACCCTGTAGAAATCTTCTGCGAAACATCACCCCCAAATCATGTAGTTAAAACCGACAAATATTTCGGGCAACCCCGCCAGCAAATAGCTGTTGCTGTCACCCCGAATTACCGATTTAGCGGCCCTTGGAATTCCCAAGAACAACTGCACAACTTTCAGCGAGCTTTAGAAGCATATGCTCAAGAGCGCAGCTTAGGATTTGGCAATCCTTCTGGATGGGCCTTTAAAATTATTGACAGCATGACAAAAGGCTTAACCTCGACTTTTTGGGATGAATTTATCGCCGGCATCCCTTTAGGAGAAAGTCAGAAAGTTAAGCGAGATTGGGAAATCGAGCCGGAAGTGCCTTATCCTGCTTTTGAAGAAGAGAGAATTCAGTATTACGTGCACAAAGGCGAACCGCTAGAAGCAGCAGTATCTAAAGCCCGTGCTGATTTGAGAAACCCAGTTTTGGGCAAAGATTTGTGGGAGGGATTTCTGCGAAAGTGCGATCGCCTTGCCGATGATGCACTCAAAGCAAAACAGCAGGGCGTTGACACACCATATCTGCCGTCTTCCTTCAACGAAAAACCGCAAATCACCAAGGATAGCGTTATGCGGAAGTTAGGGGCGATCGCGCCGCAATTAGCCCTCAATCAATCCACATCTGACCCGATTCCAGCACTGCCGAAACTTGCTGAAACAGCATCGCCAACTCCCGCCGAAATTCCCAGTATTTCCTCTTTGCAAAAAGCTTACCAAACTCCTCTCGGCCGAAGTATAGTTGAAAAACAAATCGCTGCAAACCCCGACTGGGGCTACGAAATAGTTGACGGTGAAATCGTAGAATCTATCCCTTTTTAATGAGGCTGATATGAAACGAATTAGCGATATCAATCCGCTGGGGGAAGAGCGACCAAATCCTTCTGAGCAAGAGAGAGAAAAACTGCGGGGGGAAAGGTTGCAGCGAGAAAGATATGAAGCATATCAAATGTTAGTTGAACTCTGCAATTTGGGCGAGTATGACATGGCTGAGCATTTGGCAAATCGGCATTTTAATTGGGGTTATGAAATAGTTGATGGGATTGTGATTGAAAGGATAGATTAGGTTTGTAGTTATCCCGTTTTTCACCCGGCGCTTGAAATCACCACTACTTTTATGGGCGGACTCCCGGGCCCACCCCACACGAAACTTGATAGGTTGTGGCACAGGCCGGAAAGCCTGTTGCTAAGAATGGTGCAAGTTGACTACCGCAATCTCTATGTTAGAGTTCTAACTAAAACTTAAATAACTATCAAAATATGACAATTATTAATGCCAAAAACCTAACTTTATCAGAAGTCCACCGTCTGTTCGGCTTTCAAAAACAGTACACTAACTCATTTACCTCTCTGTTATCCCTTGAAGATATCACAGAACACGAACAGCAGGAACTTATACAAATTAGGGATGACTTCGATGACTACATTTCAACGGATCGAGTTTCTGAAGGATTGGTAAAAGCTCTGACTACCTTTCCCTTAATGCGATTGGCTGGCTTCTACCGCCGCCCGATTAAAATTAGTTTAGAACAAGACATCGCCGAAATTAGCATTGAAGATGAAGATACAATCATTAAAGGACGGTTTGATATCTTGGCTGTCAACAGGATAAAACCTATCAGAAGCGATACATATTTTTGGGTTTTGGTGATTGAAAGTAAAAATTCTGGAATCAACGCATTGATGGGTTTATCCCAATTGCTAACCTATGCTTATCAAAGTTTAAAATATCAAGACACAATCTGGGGTTTGACAACAAACGGAATGCACTATCAGTTCGTCAATATCCAGGGGGGCAATACTCCAACCTATCAGCTAATGCCTTTGCTAAACCTGATGGAGTCCGACTCTTCCATTTTGCTGCTGCAAGCGTTAAAAGCCATTTGCAAGCTATAAAAAAAGAGGCAGAGAAAATTCCCCGCCTCCAATCTGCAATGACTGTTAACCTATAACCTAAAAGTTAGATTAGCCAGCCAATATTTTTTAGTAGCCTCTGGTGTTAGGCTTGTGGACGATGAAGCTGAGCACTTGGCATTGCTTCACGTTGTCAAAACCCATGACGCGGATGTAGCAACTAGGATTATCTTGACGGCAAGCTTGAACTTCTGTCATGATTTCTTGGACGCTGCGAGCACCAAACAAAGGCAACTTCCACAGAGTCCAGTAGCGCATTTCAGCGGCAGAGGTTTCGTTGAATTCTACGCCGGGAATGTAGCCTTGATCCAAGATGTATTGGAGTTGCTTGGCAATTTGCGCGTCTGTCAGCGGGGGCAAATAGGACAGAGTTTCGTAACGACGCTCTTTAGGTAAAGTCTTCATTTTTTGTATCTCTAAGGTGTGTGTTCGATCGCACTTGTCGATCGATTAACTCGACAAATTATCCAGATTCGGTTCAGAATCTATTGATGTTTCAGGATGACTGCTAGAAACAGACCAATTAAGTTGCGTAGTTCGCTCTAAATGCTGGCGTCTGTGTTCCATATTCGCCTGTTGAATGCCAGTACAAACCATTTCTGGCAAAAATTCCGTCACATCGTGAGCCAGATACTCTCGCACAGTCATGATCCGAAATCCTAAATCTTGATTTTCCAAAAGCAACTGTTGAATGTAAGCTTCTCCATCTTGGATTTTGCCCTTAGTGGAAAAATCATTCAACCACATTGCCAGAGGAGGATTGGTTTCGCTCAACTGAGCGACCACCATCCGCACGGATTGATAGGTTAGGTAACTTGCCAGCACCTTAGCGGTGTCTTTCGCAACTTGTTTGAGATCCATTTTGACCCCAGCTCCCTCAAATTTTAGATTTTGGATTTTAGATTTTGGATGCAAACTTACTGGTAAATCTTCTTCAAAGATAAAGACTTCCCAGCAAGTTTGCGACCTAAAACCTAAAATCTCCAACCCAAAATCATCAAACGGTATCCATTGCCTCGAATTCAAACTTGATTTCTTTCCAGAGTTCGCAAGCAACAGCCAATTCAGGGCTCCATTTGCAAGCTTCGCGGATCACGTCGCCGCCTTCGCGCATCAAGTTGCGACCTTCGTTACGAGCTTGGACGCAAGCTTCCAAAGCAACGCGGTTAGCAGTTGCACCAGGTGCATTACCCCAAGGGTGGCCCAAGGTGCCGCCGCCGAACTGCAAGCAGGAGTCGTCGCCGAAGATTTCCACCAAAGCCGGCATGTGCCAGATGTGGATACCACCAGAAGCAACCGGCATGACACCCGGCATGGAGGCCCAATCTTGGGTGAAGTAAATACCGCGGCTGCGGTCTTCTTCGATGTGGTCTTCGCGCATCAAGTCTACGAAGCCCATCGTGATGCCTTTTTCGCCTTCGAGTTTGCCCACAACTGTACCGGAGTGCAGGTGGTCGCCGCCGGACATCCGCAAGCACTTGGCAAGCACGCGGAAGTGGATACCGTGGTTTTTCTGACGGTCAATCACGGCGTGCATAGCGCGGTGAATGTGCAGCAAGATACCGTTGCGGCGGCACCATTTGGCCAAGGTGGTGTTAGCAGTGAAACCACCTGTCAGGTAGTCGTGCATGATGATGGGGGTTTTGATTTCCTTAGCGAACTCAGCCCGCTCCATCATTTCTTCGCAAGTGGGGGCAGTTACGTTGAGGTAGTGACCCTTGACTTCGCCGGTTTCTGCTTGGGCTTTTTCAATAGCTTCTTGAACGAACAAGAAACGATCGCGCCAGCGCATGAACGGTTGCGAGTTGATGTTTTCGTCGTCTTTGGTGAAGTCCAAACCGCCGCGCAGAACTTCGTAAACGGCACGACCGTAGTTCTTAGCAGACAGACCCAATTTGGGTTTAATTGTACAGCCCAGCAAAGGACGACCGTACTTGTTCAATTTGTCCCGCTCAACGGTAATACCGTGAGGAGGGCCTTGGAAGGTTTTCAGGTAAGCAATGGGAATCCGCAAGTCTTCCAACCGCAGAGCGCGCAGAGCTTTGAAACCGAACACGTTACCGACCAAAGAGGTCAGCAAGTTGGTGACGGAACCTTCTTCAAACAAATCCAAAGGATAAGCAATGAAGCAGATGTACTGGTTGTCTTCACCGGGAACTGGCTCGATGTCGTAGCAGCGACCTTTGTAGCGGTCGAGGTCGGTCAGGAGGTCAGTCCAAACAGTCGTCCATGTACCTGTAGAAGATTCAGCAGCCACAGCAGCGCCTGCTTCTTCTGGGGGTACTCCCGGCTGCGGTGTTACCCGGAAAGCCGCCAAAACATCTGTATCCTTTGGGGTGTAGTCCGGCGTGTAATACGTTAGTTTATAGTCTTGAACTCCGGCTTTATACCCAGCCTTTGATTGAGTTTGGGTTTGCGCGTAAGCCATATCTCGCTTCCTAGTATTCGCTTAATTTTTTTGCCCGATCGCAGGCTGTTAAAAATATATCAATAAAGTGGCGCTCTCAAATTTTAATATTCTTTTAATCATCATAAGTATTATTTATTTTGCTTTACATTAGGCAAATATTTGTAACATATCTTATGAAAAGCCAGCGGCGAAGGATGCAGGAGGAAAGGCTGGGGATCGCAGAGCGGGGAGGAATTTCGCTCGCTCGAAAGATATGGTGCAGCGAACCGAACAGCGGATCAATACGGTTTATGTAAAGAATTTAATACTTAAAAATCAGAATTGGTAAGGGGTAATGGGCCAGGGCTAAGTAGTTAGAAATACCTAAAGTTGTCGATTGCAGTTGAGATCGATCTCAACTGCAATCCAGTATGCAATCTAAAATCCAAAATCCAAAATCTAAAATCTAAAATCCCGTGACTTCCCGACCGTCAACTCAAAAATCGACAGCATAGCACATAATATGGACAGGACTTGTGCTCTCAAACCAAATCCGTCGTTACAGCCATTTAACCTCGCTGAAAACCGGGTTTCTGCGTTAGCTGCGCGTAAGTCTACTATGGATATTTAGCCCCATTTTTACTCTGGTTGTGCCTCACCCCCCTTCAAAAGCCGTCCACTGCATCAATCCAGATTGCCCAAGGCCCTACCCTCAGACTTGGGGCAACAATTTTTGTCATAGTTGCGGGGCTCCCCTGCAGCTAAAAAATCGCTACGTGCCTCTAGAAAGCCTCGGTTCCGGGGGTTTTGCAGCGATTTTCACAGTTTGGGACAAAGAAACTCAAACCGAGCGCGTCCTGAAAGTGTTGCTCGAAACTGCCCCGAAAGCGCTGAAACTGTTCGAGCAAGAAGCTTGGGTTTTGGCACTTTTGCGGCATCCCGGCGTCCCTAGAGTCGATCCTGACGGTTATTTTCACGTCCAAACGCAAAATTTTGCAGGCGGCGAGGGAAATCCTGCGGCGAAGCGGCTGCCTTGTTTGGTAATGGAAAAGATTCACGGCAAAACTTTAGAAGAGGTTCTCGACGAGCACCCTCAAGGATGTCCGCAGGAATGGGTGTTTAGTTGGCTGAGTCAAGCTGTGGAAATTTTAGAGGAGTTGCACAGGAGTCAGATTATTCACCGCGACATTAAACCCTCAAATTTGATGCTGCGAGACCCGGAATCGCCCCAAGTTTTGCTAAGCAAGGGTTTGGGCGGACTGCAATTGGTGACGATCGACTTTGGGGGAGTTAAACAAATGGGCGGTGTCGAATCCGTGGGGAAAGATTCTCGGAGTTCGACGCGGTTGATTTCGCCCGGGTACAGTCCGCCGGAACAAATTGTGGGCGGTGGTGTGGTGCCGGCGACGGATTTTTATGCGCTGGGGCGGACTTGTATTCACTTGCTGACGGGGAAGTATCCGGCGGAAATTGAAGATCCGATGACGGGGGAGTTGCGGTGGCGGCACATTGTAGCTGTGAGTCCGGCTTTGGCGAATTTGTTGGACGATATGGTGCGATCGAATGTGCAGCAGCGTCCGGCGACTGCTGGGGAGGTTAGGGCGCGTTTGCAGGAGATTTATGCTAGGAGTAAGGGCAAAATCGCCATCGCCCCAATGGGTCAAGCTATTGTAGAATTCTGTCGGCAAGTAGTGGTAACAGGGGCGCAAAAAACGGCAAGTTTGACGGTTTTGCTGTTCGGCGCGATCGCCCAAATCGTGGTAGCTTCTCTGGATACGGGCTGGGAAATGGTGTTGGGTGCCGTTGGTGGAAGTGCGGGGGCGATCGGCGGTTTGGTTTTGGGCTATGCTTCGCCTCTAGGCCCGGAAATTGCCAGTTTTCTGAATGAAGGTTTGCAGCAATTAATGCCCAACATGACTTTCGCTGTCGGGCCCGAAGTGCTGCTGTTTGGGTTTGCGGGGTTCGGAACTGCGATCGGTTTGACGGATGCGGGGAGTTTTCGCCAGCAAAAACAGTATTGGCTGTCTGGATTGATGGGAGCTCAGGGTTATTTGTTGGCGGGTTTGTGCTGGATGGAAGCAACAGCTTCTAGTGGTGTGCAGGGGGTTATTTTGGGAGCTTTTGCGATCGCCTCTTTGACTGTGGGAATGGGTTTGCGGAGCCATCAATTAGTTCACGCTTTGGTAGTGGCTGTTTTCTCTACGGGAATGTTTCTGTTGCTGAATGCTTGGAACATTTTTCCGGGGAGTTTCTTTGGGATTTTGTCACTGTCTAACGTTACTTTCGGCTGGCTGCAAGTTTGGGGCTCAATTGTGTTTTTTGGTTTGTTGGGAAGTGCGATCGGGCTTTGTTTGGGAGTTAGCCATTATTTAGTTGTGCCTTTGTTGCGGTGGTTGGGCTGGAAGTAGGAATTAACTAATTAAAGATTAAATAAATATTTTCAGCCTCGATCTAAAGATTACAGTTTTTGGGCGGGCAAGATGCCCACCCACAATAATTTTAATATTTTGAGAGTGCAAGTTAAATGACAACCAATTATGTCAAATCTCAACAGTCAAAGCCAAGATAATTATAAATCCCAAGGCAGGTACTCGGTACAATATAATTAGGTTCTGCGTAATACCAATTTTGCATGAAGCGGCAGAAAATATAGACAAGCTGAAAACAAAGTCAGGTGAGGGTTTGGCTCTTTTGCTATTCTCTGCCGTTTCATGCAGAATTGGTATAAGTTATCTTTAGATTAGGGTAAAATCGGTGACAGTGATATTGGCAGGAGACATTTGATTGAGAATAGCCAATAGTTGGCCGGTATTCGCGATCGCGATCGAGGCAGCATTATTGTTTTGAGTAATTGCCAGTTGCTCAAAAGTCAGACCGCCGCTTAATACCAGCAAGTCTCGATTGTCTTCAAAATCAATTACAGTATCAGTGCCACCCACTGACAGCACAAATCGATCGTTCCCGCTATCGCCCATCAAAGTATCACTGCCCTCACCGCCAATCAGCCAGTCATCGCCATCACCGCCGCACAGCAAGTCATTCAGACCCGAATCACCCGTCAGCGCAAGGGGCTCGGTGTCTCCAAGCAGGGTGTCATTGCCATCACCGCCACAAAGCAAATCGTCGCCCTTATCGCCAAATAGACGATCGTCTCCAGCCTCGCCCAAAACTGTGTCGTTACCCTTACCACCGCGTACCGTATCATTGCCATCGCCGCCAGAGACGGTATCGCTGCCCTTGTCGCCCCGCACCAAGTCGTCGTCTGCGCCGCCGACAGCCAGGTCATCGTTCTTGCCAGCATACATAGTATCGTCGCCTGTACCGCCGCTGAGGCAGTCATTGCCCTCGTTACCAAACAGTAAATCACGATCGAGAATTCGACCGACAGGAATGTTGCTGAAAAGTCCGCCAGTCAGGGTGTCGTTCCCTTGTTTGCCAAAGATAATATCGTTGCCAGCTTCACCGCCGATCGCGTCGTTGAAATTGGTGCCAGTCACTGTGTCGTCGCCATTGCTGCCGCTTTGCGTGAAAGCAACTGAAGCAAAATTTGGCAGCACAATCTGCTCGCAAATGCAGGGCGTAGGAGTTGTCGCTGGAGTCGGAGTTGGCGCTGGAGTCGGAGTTGTTGCGGGAGTCGGAGTCGGAGTTGGCGCTGGCGCTGGTGTAGGAGTTGTCGCTGGAGTCGGAGTTGGCGCTGGAGTCGGAGTTGTCACTGGCGTCGGAGTTGTCGCTGGCGTCGGAGTTGTCGCTGGCGTCGGAGTTGTCGCTGGAGTCGGAGTTGGCGCTGGAGTCGGAGTTGTCGCTGGAGTCGGAGTTGTCGCTGGCGTCGGAGTTGTCGCTGGAGTCGGAGTTGTCGCTGGCGTCGGAGTTGTCGCTGGCGTCGGAGTTGTCGCTGGCGTCGGAGTCGGAATTGGTATGGGCGCGCTGATATCCCGCACGAAGACATCCATAGCGTTGTTAGTATCCCCAGTCACCAGGTTGGTGGCAAGAGAGTAGAACGCCACATAGCGCCCGTCCCCTGAGATGGATGCCGGCGTGGATGGGCCATTTCCTCGGTTGCCGTTAGAGTCTACAGAGATGCGCTTAGTGGTGTTGTTAACGGTGTCCCGCACGAAAACGTCCAATGCGTTAGTCTGGGTTGTTGTTGAACCGCTCTGTGTAAGGGTCGTATACTGAGAGTCAAACACCACATAGCGCCCGTCCTCTGAGATGGATGGGGCGGCGTTGCCGGGCGAAAAGATGTTATCTAGATCGAATGATGAGACTAAGCTGGTGGTACTGTTGAGGGTGTCGCGCACGTAGATGTTACTACCGGAGGGATTAGTGCCGTTGCCCAAATTATTCTGAGATGAAAACGCCACATAACGCCCGTCGGCTGAGATCGACGCCTGCCGAGAGTCCCTATTCTCTTTCCCTTGTTGGCCCTTGGAGTCTACCGAAATGCGGGTGGTGGTTTTTGTAACGGTATCCCGCAAAAAGATGTCCGTAGAGTTGTTCGTATCGCCACTAACCAGGTTGCTGGCACCAGATGGAAACGCCACATAACGCCCGTCGGCTGAGATGGATGGGCTGTACGAACCGAGATTCGCCTGGCTGCCATTGGAATCAAGGGAGATGAGGGTGGTGGTGCTATTGACGGTATCCCGCAGGAAGATATCAGTCTGTCCGTTAGTGTCCCCACTTACTAGGTTGCTGGCACCAGACGCAAACGTCACATACCGCCCGTCGGCTGAGATGGATGAAATGCCGGATGCACCATTTCCTTGATTGCCATTGGAGTCAACAGAGATGCGGCTAGTAGTGTTTTTTACGGTATCCCGCAGGAAGATATCAGCCTGTTCGTTAGTGTCGCCGTTTACTAGGTTGGTGGCACCAGACAAAAAAGCCACATAGCGCCCGTCCCCTGAGATTGACGGATACAGGGAACTACCATTTGAGTTAGCCGAGATCAGGCTGGTGGTGCTGTTGACGGTATCCCGCAGGAAGATATCACGCCCAGGGTTCGTGTCGTCCTTCACGAGCTTGCTGTCAGCAGACGCAAAGACTACATAGCGCCCGTCGCCTGAGATAGATAGATTGAAGTAAGCCCCTGGGTCGCCCTCACCCTGGTTGCCATTGGAGTCTACGGAGACGCGGGTGATGGGCTCGGCAAAAAGGCCCTGGTAGTTCGCCATTACTGCAGGTTCAAAGGCTAAGGGGGTCTTAATTTGCCCGATCGCACATTCCAATTCCCAGTCCCCGCCGAGTTCAGCACAGCCAATCAGCTTGGCGGAAGCGGCGACATTTGCACCCGTGAGCAAAGCTATGCGTTGAATGAACCCAACCTCTCCCCCCTGCCCTTGTCCCCAATCCTCGCACTCCTGGAGGTTGGGGGTGAGGTCAGATGCCACATTGCAACCGTAAATGAGCAGATCCGCACCATCTTTTAAAGCGCGCCGCCACTGCTGCAACAAACTGCCATATTTGTCTAAATTATTCCTACTTAGCTGCGCGTTCCCCAGTTTCAAGCTACCTGGGCTGCCGTGCGAAACAATGTGAACGCTGGTAATGTCGGTGCGCGAGTCCAAAACCTCGCTAATTTGCTTTACTCCGTCCCACGCCCGATCGAGAATTATCGCTTCAATTCCCGGTTTGACCCCCTTCACCAGGTTTTCCCAGTCTGCAACAGCAGGGTCAATAAACATAATTTCCGAAAATCGCGCGGTGCTGAAGGAACGCACCCCTTTCTTGGAATCTAGGGTCTGAAGATTGGAAGTTGATAAGTTTTTCATCGTATTATTTTTTGAGATTTGTTTTAACAAAGTAGAATTAACCACTGATTTTCTGTACTCCAAAACTGGTTAACAATAGATGCACTTCTTTTATTTAAGTTTTACGAACGCCGCTGCTAACAGATGCAGCCGTATGGTATTGACTCCGCCAAGATCGTGTCACATCAAAATCGCATACGCGATCGGATTCAATGCGACGCTTGTTTCCCATATATCCAGAATGTCTTGCGTAAAAGTCGCTAAATGCTCAATCTCGCTGCTCATTTTGCTCAACTTCACGACTCATTTTGCTCATTTTGCTCAGTTCTCTAAGTAAAAACTCACAGTGTCTGTGTAACAAAATCTGACAAAAACTAGGTATAATCCCTTGAGCTAGCGATAATGTAAGTGAAATCGCCAGTTTATTAAGGATGAGCATGGCTTCTCTGAAAATGTCCGCTGAAGGTTTCCAAATTCTTGAAAGAGCTCGACGGCAAAAACGATGGGACAAAGCAGCAGAAGTCTTGTGCAGCTATGCTTTAACCTCAAAAGCTACTTTGAGGCGGTTTTGGGCCAAGCAACCGATTCAGTACGATACTTTTATTAGAATCTGTCAGACGTTAGGAATAGAAAATTGGGAAGAACTTGTCGAGCGCACTCCAGAAAACAGTATCCCCGGTAACAAAACAGAGGGAACACAAATCCCCAATCCTCTGAGTTTTACTCTGCCGGAAAAGTTGCCCCCAGTTAGAAATTTTGCAGGGCGAATTCAAGAACTCGAAACTATCAAAAATCAACTGCTAGAGCCGGATACCAGAGCAATTACAATTACATCCGTCTGCGTTGTGGGTTTAGCAGGTATTGGCAAAACAACTCTCACGTCTCAGTTAGTGCGTCAACTTCAGTCAGAAACAACCCACTTTGTCGCCGTAGCATGGGAATCTTTGCGTTCTGCTACAGGTATTGCCCCTGGTTTTGATTGGATTGTTGACTCGCTGTTGTTTACCCTCTCCGGCGGCGCAATTTCGACCGCCACTACCGTTCAAGATGATTATCTGAGAAAAACAGCCAGGCTGATCGAGTTACTCAAAAAACAGCCTTGTTTAATAGTGCTGGATAATGTCGAGACAGTCTTGCAAACTGGACAGGCAAATCGAGCTGGATATTTTGCTGCATCCTGCCCTGAATATGCTTGGCTCCTCAAACAGTTAGCAGAAACAGAACATCAAAGCAAAGTCATATTTACCTGTAGGGAAAATTTAGCAGAATTACCCTGTCGCGCTACTAAAACTATCTCTCTGGGCGGATTGGATATCGATGCTGCTGTTGCCATCCTGCAAAGTTTTGAGTTATCAGCTACTCAGTCAGAATTAACCGCACTAGCTGAATCTTATCAAGGACATCCAAAAGCTTTGGAAATGATAGCGGCATTGATTCGGGACGACAGTGAATTTCAAGGAAAAGTAGAGAGGTTTTTGCGCGATCGCCACTGGCTGTTAATTCGAGATATTGAAAATTTAATCGATGAAGTGTTAATCCGTTTGAGCGAACAAGAAAAAACTTGTCTGCTGCGAATTTCGGTCTGTCAAACATCAGAATATCCGCTAACTTTTGCAGTAATTGCAGCCCAGATGCCAGAGTTGAGCGAATATGACTTAAAAGAAAACGTCATCCTAGCTTTAAAACGCCGACAATTTCTCGACTACGATCGCCAAATCGAATCTTACCAGTTGCATCCCTTAATTCAAGAAAAAGCTTATCGCTTGCTGTGTCAACATCCTGAAAATTTCCCCACCGCTAATCAGCAAGCATACCGCTACTTTCTGAACCTTCCCCTGAAGCCTAAAACTGAATGGAAAAGTATTCATGATATTAAACCCCTGCTGTTAGCACACTATCATGCCTGCCAAGCAGAGGATTGGGATGAAGCTGCGAGCGCAATTTCCGATGCTTGCGATTCTCTGCGCTACTGGAGTTATTTTAAACTCCTGATATATTTGTACAGCAAACTGATACCAGTTGATTGGAAAAAAGGAGGACAATTAGTAACTTCCGCTGCAACTCATATTGATATCTTGTGTCATCTTGGTTTAGTCTACCAGTCGAGCCAACAATTTGATATGGCCAACGAATATCTACAGCAAGCTTTGTCTATTGCCCGGAAAAATGGAAACAAAAAAGCAGAGGCAACGACTTTGTTTTACATATCAAGAGGTCATGATTATCTAGAACATCACCAAATCACTATTAAATGTTTGCAGGATTCGTTAGCCATTTCTCTGGAAATCGCAGACTACGAAATTGAATATAAAGTATCAAATACACTTGGATATATTAACTATTATAATGGCAACTATAATTTAGCGATCGCATATTTTAGCCAAGCCTTAAAAGTTGCTTGTCAAAACAGCTTTCCCGAAGGAAAAGCTCTCGCATTTGCTAATTTAGCTAATACATACATAGGATTGAAAAAGTACGATTTAGCAATTAATTATTTTAACCAGTATATAGCGATAATCTCCCACAAACAGGAGCAAATTAAATGTACCACTTATCTGCTTAACGAGGTGGGTCATTTTTGTGCAAATATCCACAAATATAAAACGGTAATAACTTGGGTACAAGAACCTTTAAAAAGTTATATGAATGGGGCTGAGAAACATGAGGACATATATCTGATTACAGGTTTAGTTACAGCGCACAAGGGACTTGAAGAATATCAAAATTTTTTCGAGATTTTGAGTGAATGTATTAAGCTTGAAAGTGCTGGAGATTCCAGGGATAAGGCAAATAAAGTGTATAATTTGGGCAAAAAATTTCAGGAAATAAGAAAAATTGAGCAAGCAATTGAAAATATTCAAAGTAGCGAGATGCTGCTGAATAATATTGACAATAATGCTGGGGGCGAGAGTTTGGATACTTTAAAGGTGCTCATAGAGTTAGCAAAAACTCTGCTTAAGTGCGTAATTGGCATACAGCCAATGATGCAATATTACCTAAATCAAGCCGAGCAAATTTGTAAAGAACTACAGCTACCGCTGCTGACAGAGATACAAAAAATTCAAGCAGATTTGCAAGAAAATTAACGGATAACGATAAACTAAGGTTGGGGATTAAGATACACAGCGAATAATAACAGAATTACGTTGTTGAGGCGTAAGTCCTGAATTAGTAAGGCCAAGGTCATTTAGCTACAGATTTTGCTAAAATGTAAGATGGTGATCCTGCACAGTCACAAGATTATTGAGAAATGTGCAATTGCATTGCGTATCAAAACAAAAGGATAAAAAAATGGGCAGAGTCACCGCAACAATAACCGTCACCAATCACATCGATGAAATTCTGGGAGAAAGAGGGTTGATCCCCGCAGAGCAAATACGCTCTATCACCATCGATAACGTCTTAGTCGATACAGGAGCAACTCGACTCTGCTTACCAGCAGATATTATCAGTCAGTTGGGTTTGCCAATGCTAGGTGAAACCGACGGACATACGGCAATAGGAACCAGAAAATTTCGTCTGTTCAAAGATGTCACTCTTGCCGTAGCTGGACGAGAAGGCAGGTATTATTGTGTAGAAATTCCTGCAGGAGAAGAACCTTTACTCGGCTTAATTCCCCTCGAAGATTTGGGTTTAGAACCGGACTTGAAAAATCAGCGGTTGATTGTTTTGCCAGCAGAGGGAAGCCAAAGTTATATTGGGGTGTAAAATCCAGATAATTTTCGCCTCTTACTCTTAGTCCCCCTCTGCTAGGATGAAAGTTCGACTATTAAGCAATTTCAAGCTCCGAATAATCAAGGATTATGGAACCCGGATTTGATATGATTAGTAATACCCAGAAATAATATTATATTTTTGCACTAAAATGTCAGTCACTACTCATCAATTAATTCAGTGGAAACAACAAGGGCGGTCAATTGTTGCCCTGACAGCTTATGATTATGCGATCGCCCAACTCATCGATCAAGCAGGCGTAGATATCATCCTAGTCGGCGATTCCCTCGCCATGACAGTCTTAGGCTACGAGACAACCCTACCCATAACCCTCGATGAAATGCTGCACCACGCTAAAGCTGTGCGCCGTGGAGTTAAACAAGGATTAATTGTGGTCGATTTGCCGTTTTTGACTTACCAAGAAAGTCCCCAGCAAGCCATGCACTCGGCCGGGAGAGCTTTGAAAGAAACCGGCGCTCAAGCTGTAAAATTAGAAGGTGGATATCCAGCAATGGCCGCCACAGTTTCGCAGCTAACATCCGCCGGAATTCCGGTGATGGGACACGTCGGTTTAACTCCGCAGTCGGTACACCAACTCGGCTACAAAAAACAAGGAAAAACGGCCCAAGCAGCCGATCGCATCATAGCAGAGTCGATCGCACTTCAAGAAGCCGGTGCCTTTGCGATCGTCTTAGAACACATTCCCTCAGACTTAGCCGCTCAAATTACCCAAAAATTAACTATTCCCACCATTGGTATCGGGGCCGGGCCGCACTGCGACGGTCAAGTTTTAGTTACTTCCGATTTGTTGGGACTTTCCGAAAAACAGCCGCCTTTTGCGAAAGCTTACGCCAATTTGCGAGAAACAATTACCAAAGCTGTGAAAGATTATTCCCTTGAAGTTAGAGAAGGCAAATTTCCCGAATAGTTTCGTAGTGAGGAGTTGAGTCCTTAAAAATGAGGACTAAAATCCTCACTACAAACCTAATTTACACTTTCGGCTGACCCTCTTCCTCTTTATCCTTCTCAACAGCTTCATCCTCAGATTGACCGATGCCATCCTTAAAACTCCGCAGCGTTTTCCCCAAAGCATTTCCTAACTCAGGAATCTTCTTGGGGCCGAAAATTAGTATGGCTACCACCGCAACAATGCCCATTTCGGGCAATCCCAGACCAAACATACAAAATCTCCTGTAAAACTTGCTCGATCGTAAGTCAATCTACTGATATTGTTAAAGTATCTACCTTTTTTCCTGCATCCTGCAACAGTAGAATCAAGTTTTATTAAGCTATCCCCCGATAAATAAGAATGTTAGAAATATCCCAGCCTTCTCTGCGCGACCAACAGCACCATCTCATCCGCGATTTAGCAGACCGGATGGAAGCAGTATGGCACCGCTATCTCGACCTCGAACCCTACCACCTGCCCGCTGAGTTGGGATACGTAGAAGGCCGCTTGGAAGGAGAAAAACTGATCATTGAAAACCGCTGCTATCAAACGCCCCAGTTCCGCAAAATACATCTCGAACTCGCTAAAGTCGGGCCAATGCTTGACATTCTGCACTGCGTGATGTTTCCCAGACCGAATTATGCTTTGCCGATGTTCGGTACGGATATCGTAGCAGGCAAAGGCCAAGTTAGCGCCGCGATCGCAGACCTTTCTCCCCTCAATCCCGATCGAACTTTGTCGGAAACCTACCGAACCCAACTGGAAATTTTGCCGATCAAGCAATTTTCTTCTCCCCGCCAAATTCCAGAATGGGGGGATATTTTCTCAGAATTTTGTCTGTTTGTGCGGCCAGAGTCGATCGAAGAAAACAGTCGGTTTTTGGATATTGTTGAATCCTACGTTGAAATTCACTGCAAACAGGCAGTCGCTTCGGAACCAGTCTCTGCCGCCGAAGCATCGGAAATTCTCGACGCTCAAATTTACTACTGCACCCAGCAGCAGCAAAACGACAAAACCCGTCGCGTACTCGAAAAAGCTTTCGGTCAAGATTGGGCCGAACATTACATGACCGAAGTGCTTTTTGATATCCCTAAATAGCTGAAATTGGTTTACAATACTTCACAGTGGGTGAAAAAAACTTAATCAGGAAATCCCCTACTTTATAAGTCATGGGAAAGGAATCACCGGTCAAGGATAAATCGTTTTTAAAACCCCCAGGACGAGGAATCATCGGTTTAGCGATCGCCGCCACTGTCATTACCACAGGAATTGGTTTTTGGCAAGTATCTCAAATTAGAAAAGCCGAAGAGTTAAAGGCGGCGGCTGCAACGGCTGCTGCAACTCCCGCCTCCACCCGCACCAGCGTTACCGCTTTGGGTAGGTTGACTCCGCAGGGGGAAGTCATCAAATTGTCTGCCCCTTCGGCGTCGGAGGGAGCAAGAATTGAACTGTTGCAGGTGGAAGAGGGCGATCGAGTCAGTCAAGGACAAATCATAGCAGTTCTCGATACGCGCGATCGGCTCCAAGCAATCCTCCAACAAGCCGACAAAGAAGTCAAAGTTAAACAAGCAGAATTAGCAAAAATTCAAGCAGGTGCAAAAACAGGCGTTGTCGGCGCTCAAAAAGCAGAAGTTGCCAAGTTTGAAGTTCAACGTCAAAGAGAAACCGAAGGCGAAGCAGCCAATGTCGCCCGCTTAGAAGCTCAACTGCGAAGAGAAACCGAAGCCGAACAAGCTAACGTCGCCAAGTTTGAAGCACAACTGCAAAGAGAAACCGAAGCCGAACAAGCTAATCTTGCCAAATTTGAGGCACAACTCGAAAGAGAAACAGAGGTGCAGCAATCCAAATTGGCTAGGCTAGAAGCTCAATTGCGTGGCGAAATTGCCTCTCAAAACGCTACAGTCGATCGGCTCAAAGCCGAATTAACCAACGCCGAAGCCGAGGAACAACGCAATAAAGAACTCTCAGAAACAGGCGCAATTTCTGCTTCCGCCTACGACACCAAACGCTTAGCAGTAGAGACGGCTCGCCAGAGAGTCAAAGAAGCGCAAGCTATCTTAAATAAAACCGTACAAACTTTACAAGAGCAGATAGTTGAAACTCAAGCCACATTCAAACAAACAGTAGAAACCGGCAAGCAGGAAATCAATCAATCGCGAGCCAATCTCAAACGCAAGTTAGAAACAGGCAGGCAGGAAATTAACCAAGCTAGAGCCACCTTAAATCAAAAGATAGAAACTGGTAGAGAACAAATCAATCAAGCCCAAGCAATACTCAAACAAAAAGCAGAAACCGGCCAAGAACAAATCAATCAAGCCCAAGCAAATCTCGACCAAATTGCCGAAGTCCGTCCCGAAGACGTGCAAGCCGCCCAAGCCGCCGTCGAAAGTGCGATCGCCACCAAACAAAAAGCTCAAGTAGACTTAAACTTAAGTTACGTCAAAGCACCCGTATCCGGCTACATCCTCAAAGTTCACAGCCGACAAGGAGAAGGTGTCAACACTCAAGACGGCATCGTAGAACTAGGTGGCACCGATCAAATGTACGCCGTAGCAGAAGTTTACGAAACCGACATCGCCAAAGTGCGAAACGGCCAGCGCGCAACAGTCACCAGCCCGGTTTTTGCAGGCACATTGGAAGGAACAGTCGCTCGCATCGGCAAACAAATCGGCAAAAAAGATGTCCTTAATACAGACCCCGCCGCCGACACCGACGCGAGAGTTATCGAAGTAAGAATTCGCCTCGATCCCGAATCGAGCAAGAAAGTTGCAACCCTAACAAACTTGCAAGTAGAAGTTAAAATAGACATCTAAAATGGGTAATTGGTAATTGGTAATTGGTAATTGGTCACAGGAGCGATCGAGCTTGTTACTCATTACTCATTCTTCCCTCTTCCTCCTTCCTTATTCCCTTTTCCCTCCCCTCTTCCTTCTTCCTTCTTCCTTCTTCCTTCTTCCTTCATTGTATGGCCAAAATACCGCTAGCTTGGGCACAATTAACCCGCGAAAAAATGCGCTTAGTAATCGCACTAGCCGGCATTGGATTTGCCGACTTGCTAATGTTTATGCAGTTTGGATTTAGAGACGCGCTATTTGAAAGCTCCATCACCTTTCACGCGAAGTTAAAAGGGGATATTTTTATCACCAGCACTCAGTCTACGGCTTTAATAGCCATGAAAAGTTTTCCTCAGCGTCGCTTGTATCAAGCTTTGAGTTTTGACGGCGTTACAGCAATCAGCCCGGTATATTTAGGCTTTGGATTGTGGAAAAATCCCGACCCCAACCAGCGCAATACCCGCCAATTGATGGTAATCGGTTTTGACCCTGCTCATCCCATCTTTGATCTGCCTGAAATCCAAAATAATTTGGACAAAATCAAAATTTCGGATGTGGTTTTATTTGACCAAGCTTCCCGCCCGGAGTTTGGGCCGGTAGCAGAATATTTCAAACAGGGAAAAGTTGTTGAAACTGAAGTTGACAATCGCCGCGTTAGGGTAGATGGTTTATTTACTATAGGAGCCTCTTTCGGTGCCGACGGAAATCTTGTCACCAGCGATTTGAACTTTATGCGGATTTTTTCGACGCGGAGAACAAGAGGTTTAATCGATATAGGTATTGTTCACTTGCAGCCTGGAACAGATGTTAAGGCTGTTGTTGATAAAATGAGGGCAAGTTTGCCGAAAGATGTGATAATTTCTACTAAACAAGAGTTTGTAGATTTTGAAAAAAAATATTGGCAGGAAAGTACCTCAATCGGATTTGTTTTCACTCTCGGTGCGGCAATGGGCTTTATCGTTGGGATAGTGATTGTTTATCAAATTCTTTATACTGATGTTACTGATCATTTACCCGAATACGCTACGCTCAAGGCGATGGGATATAAGGATATTTACTTTTTGGGTGTGGTGTTTCAAGAGGCTTTAATTTTGGCAATTCTTGGCTATTTGCCAGGGTTTGGAGTTTCTTTGGTGCTGTACAATTTAGGGAGAAGTGCTACGAGTTTGCCGATGTATATGACTTTGGCGAAAGCTATGACTGTTTTTATTATGACAGTTGTCATGTGTGCTGTGTCGGGGGCGATCGCAGTTAGGAAGTTGCAGGCGGCTGACCCGGCGGATATTTTTTAATTAAAGAAGTTCCCCATCAGGAATTGGATAGCTGTGCCGATCGAACGCTATGCTGTAGGAGAGTATCCGTCTCGCTCTCGATCGCGCTCTCCCTCGGTTCTACGCTATGACTCAAAGCTTCAACCCCACAGCGTTGCCTCCCGCCTTTCCCGACCACACGCAACTCCCAGAATCTGACGGCACGTTTGTGAAAAACTTTCAAGAACATCCCCAGAGTATCCTGCTCACAGACTCCCTGGAAATTACACTGCAAAATCTTCATCCCGACGGACAATATGCGATCGGGCAAGATTGCGGTATCTACTGGCGCGAAACCGACCCTCCAGAAAAGGGTGCCGAAGCGCCTGACTGGTTCTACGTCCCCAACGTCCCGCCGAGATTAGATGGGCAATACCGCCGTTCCTACGTGCTGTGGCGCGAATATATTGCGCCGCTGATTGCGATCGAATTTGCTAGTGGCGATGGTTCAGAAGAACTCGACAGCACTCCCTTATCTGCTTTACCATCTGGGGGAAATCAGAAACCGGGAAAATTTTGGGTATACGAGCGGATTATCAGGATTCCCTACTACGCAATCTACAAGATCCAAACCAGTGAATTAGAAGTCTATAACTGTGTGAATACTCGATATCACCGCTTGGAACCGAACGATCGCGGACATTACCCGATCGACCTGATGGGAGTAGAGTTGGGTGTATGGTCGGGTAGCTATCAAAATCAGACACAGCAGTGGTTGCGCTGGTGGGATAACCAGGGAAATTTGTTGTTGACCGGAAGCGAGCGAGCTAGGGTGGAGCGCCTGTACGCCGAACAGGAACGCCAACGAGCAGATGCTGAACGAGAACGGGCCGATCGCGAACGAGAACGGGCCGATCGCGAACGAGAACAAAAAGAGCGATTGGCTGCTTATTTGCGATCGCAGGGAATCGACCCCGATCGTATATGAGCCTGGGCTGTTGCTCTATATGGCACTAATTTTATAGTTTTAAATATAGTCATTACTATGAATACTTTGCCTGTTGTTTCGATTAAAAATCTCAATCATTCCTTCGGCGAAGGACAACTTCGTAAACAGACATTATTTGACATCAACCTCGAAATTTATCCGGGCGAAATCGTGCTGATGACTGGGCCTTCTGGGTCGGGTAAAACAACATTGTTGACCTTGATTGGAGCTTTGCGATCGATCCAAGAAGGTAGTCTGAAAATTCTCGACCAAGAATTGCGGGGAACCGCGAAAAATAAATTAGTTAAAGTCCGCCGCGACATCGGCTATATTTTCCAAGGTCACAATTTGCTCAAATGCTTGACAGCTAGGCAAAACGTGCAAATGTCTTTAGAACTGCACAGCCATCTTTCTCGCCAAGAAACTAATGATAAAATAGAGGGAATGCTGGAAGCTGTAGGCTTGGGAGAAAGAATAGATTATTACCCGGACAGTCTTTCTGGCGGACAGAAACAAAGAGTTGCGATCGCCCGGGCATTGGTCAGCCAGCCGAAATTAGTATTAGCAGACGAACCCACAGCAGCACTAGACAGTAAATCAGGTCGAGATGTGGTAGAAATTATGCGAGGTTTGGCAAAAGAACAGCACTGCACTATTTTGCTTGTCACCCACGACAACCGCATTTTAGACATAGCCGATCGCATTATTCACATGGAAGACGGCTACCTCGCACAAGACACATCAACAACGGCGGCAACCGGCGTTCTTTCGGGAAAATAATATTAACCCACCTAAACTTATTTCCGAGAACCGGGACGCTTTCCTCCTACCTTGGCAGGACTTTTTGTTGCACCTTTGGCTGGAGTTTTAGAACTACTTTTGCCACTTTTTTGACCCTTAGCTCCTACCAATTGGCCCTCAGTGGCATTTGCAGGTCTGCCGGCAGGCGTTCTCGTAGTCCTAAAGGTAACATTCACCCCTTCATTCGACTGTTCCAGCACCAACATCGGCGTCGGCTTGGCTTTTTGATCCCACTCAATATGAACGATGCGACCTTGAATTGTCGGCTGCCAACTGTCGTGGTCGTCAGAAGGACTCAGATAAGTTTCCAAACAGTCAATAATTTGATTAATTGTCGCTGATGTTGCCTGAGTCGGCAGTTTCATCAGCTTAATTTGAATCCGAAACAGCACTCGTTTTTCTATTTTTACTGCGGGATCGCCAGTTTCGTATTCGATATCAAACATCGAATCCACTTGCCTGCCACTGCCCGCATTCCCATTTTTATCTCCCACTGCCCCCTGAGTCGGACGCAGGGCAATACTAATTTTCTCTTTGACTTTTACCTTAATCTGGTTCACAATGGCAAAGTGAAATACTTCTTCCGCCATTCGCATTCTCAGGTAGTCTAAATTAAAGTCTCGCGAGTGGATAAGGTCGGGATTCTTTTCCATCTTTAACATGGTTTCCAGAGCCATTTTGTATTTTTTCTGGAGTTCTCGATTTCTAAACTCCTCAAATTTGAGCTTTTTACTCAAATCGTCGAGTTTTAGCTTGGTAAACACCGCTAAACCGATAAGCAATAATAACAGTAATCCCGACCCTCCCATTAAGAGTTGGTCTGAGGACGGATCTCCGGGTTTAGCCTGTTTAGGTTTGGGAGAGGCTACTGCCAACCTTGGTTCTACAAGGATTATTTGGGTTGACATGGGCTTTTAAAGGGTAAAATTTGACGCTAGATTTATACAGGACTCCAGAGTAGAGCTGGTAGTGCAACTGGATCAACCAACATTGACATCATTCCACCATCATCTTGGTACAACTGGATTTCTGCAACTGGAGCACGCACCCTCTAATTAATACTTTATCTTTAACTGCAAGCAGGTTCCCGAAATATCGGAAAATCGCGCGCTGGCACTGGCAAATAGAAATGGTGAATTGTCTGTAATATATTATACCAATATAGCTAAAAAAATGTTTGTTCGGCGGTCTCCGTTTCTAGCAAAATAAAAAGAAATACACATAAATTAATAGTAACTCTGGGAGCCAGCAGCGGAAAACATCAAGCACAACAGCCGATCGCCCGGACGATCGAGGGGCGGACGTTGGGAGGGTGCTAATTCCTACTGTGGGCTCACTCCCGCCGTGCAAGCCCACCGGGCGGCTTGCTGTGAGAGTAGAGATATCTTTGCGATCGAACAACGCCTCCTTAGCTAAGATTACAGCTAATACCACCAATATTCGATCGTGACCTACGAACCCCTGCATCACAAATATCGCCCTCAGACATTTGCCGAATTAGTCGGTCAAGAGGCGATCGCCCAAACCCTCACCAGCGCCATCCTGCAAGAGCGCATAGCACCAGCATATCTATTCACCGGCCCCAGAGGCACCGGTAAAACCTCCAGTGCCAGAATTTTCGCCAAATCCCTCAACTGTATTTCTACGGTTGCCCCCACCCCCACACCCTGCGGCAAATGCAACGTTTGCCAAGAAATTGCCCGAGGTTCGACACTAGATGTCATCGAAATTGACGCCGCCAGCAACACCGGAGTAGATAACATTCGGGATTTGATCGAACGATCTCAATTTTCCCCCGTACAGTGCCGCTATAAAGTATATGTAATCGACGAAGTTCATATGCTCAGTACCCAGGCATTTAATGCCTTATTAAAAACATTAGAAGAGCCGCCAGATCGCGTTGTATTCGTCCTCGCAACAACCGACCCACAAAGAGTATTACCAACTATTATTTCTCGTTGCCAAAAGTTCGACTTTCGCCGCATTCCCCTCGAAGCAATGATTGATCATTTACACAAAATTGCCCAATTAGAAAACATCAATATTGCCACTGATGCAGTACAAATGGTTGCTCAACTCGCCCAAGGAGGTCTGCGAGATGCCGAAAGTTTGCTCGACCAACTAAGCTTATTTCAGGGTGAAGTAACAGTCGAAAAAGTTTGGGATTTAGTCGGTGCAGTCCCCGAAAATGACTTAATGGATTTGCTGCAAGCTATTGATACAGATAACGCTACAGCACTAATAGACATGACTCGCCACCTCATGGATCGCGGTCGGGAACCGCTAATCGTGCTGCAAAGTCTCGCCAGCTTTTACCGAGATTTGCTAATAGCTAAAGCTGCACCGAAACGGTCAGATTTAGTAGCTTTAACATCTGCAACTTGGGAAAAACTGGGGGATTTTGCCCGCCATTGGGATGCCGAGTTGATTTTGGCAGGTCAGAAACATTTGCAAACCCACGAAGTGCAAATTAAAAATACCACTCAGCCGCGTTTGTGGCTGGAAGTCACGCTGTTGGGATTGTTGCCCTCAGCAATTAGAACTCAGCCACAAGCAACAGCCGAACCAGCTAAAAATATTGCTCCATCACACATTCACCCCCCCCAACCCCCCCTTGCTAAGGGGGGGAGCCAGACATCTAATATTGAACAACCTCCGACTGCCAATTCGCAAAATCCTCCACCTCAGTCGCAGCCTGTGGCTAATCGAATAGAAAGCACACCTCCTGCACCGATTCCCGCACCTGTACCAACTGCTGAAACGAATCAAACAAATTATTCACCGACTAATTCAGCCGATGAAATTGATTTAAATCGAGTGTGGGAACAGGTACTTGACCGGGTGCGGCCGCATGGAACTCAATCCCTGCTTCGCCAACATGGACAGCTAGTAATTTTTAGCAATAATACTGCTCATGTTAAGATTAGTTCGCAGCCGTTGCTCAATATGGTTAAAGACAAAGTAGCTAATATTGAAGAAGCTTTTTTGCAAATTTTTAACCGTCGAGTAACAGTAAAAGTGGGCTTGACAAATCCCGCTGAAACTAATAGTTCCCGCGCTAAGGATTTGCCAACTTCTAACGGACGTGTTGGCGAAAATCCCAGGAATTCTAATCCTGTGAGTGATGCGAATCAACAGGTGCAGCACTCGGCGGGTTCTGAGATTACAGATGATTTTTTGGGGAATGGTGGAGAAGAACAAAAACACCCGCCAGCGCCTGAAAATACCGCCGTTAATGTATCGGCAATTTCCGAAGTGCGATCGCCCACAAACGCCTCTACAGACTCTCAAAATGGCTTTAACGCTCAGGCTGTAGCGGTGCGTGATGACGCTCAATATGTCGCGAATACAGCTAGGCAATTGGCTGCTATGTTTGACGGGGAAGTAGTCAATTTGTCGGATGACTTGGAGATTTGGGAGTCGGAAACTTTTAGATTGGAATCTGAACCGGATTTTTCTGAGTTATCTTCTGAGTTAGGTGAGGATGATTTTATAGATTGGTAAATGGGAATTGGGAATTGGGAATTGGGAATTGGCTTGACATATAATATTAAGTCCAGTTGATCTTACATCTTGCACTATTCTTAGGAACGGGCTCTCCGGCCTGTTCCACAACGCTCCGCACTCAAAATCCCGTTTATGCCATAACCGCCTTGGCGGTTGCTATTATACAACCGTTTTCAGGGTTTCCGCCGAGTATGTCGCTCTCCGCTATTTTGAGTTTGGTAGGTATTATGCTGTGGATATCTGTTGGTGTCTGGGATTTTCTGGCTTTGGAACTTACAGAAACCTTGTTTTGGGCTAGGCTTGCAGCACCAGTTATCTTTATTGTTATAATAATACTTGCCGTCCTGTTGAGGTAGATAAAAAATGAGAAAAATTTTGAGCGAATACGATTTTCCTTTTTTATTAGCTATTGATTTTGAATCAGAATGGAAGAGAGTTTTGAGCGTAGTTGAAAAACATCCTTGGTTAACTGTTGATGGGTATTTTCAGACTGAACAACAATACCGCCGTTACCAAATTAGAATGGGGACAGGGGCGAGTGAAGTTAAGCTTTGGCAAATCGAAGATTGGAATAATAAATATTATCTTGACGAAATTTATCGCTCTAGATATTGGCTGAGTCAATTAGACTTGATCAAATCATTTAATTATCAACATACAAGTTATGGGTTAAAACACGCTTGTGAAAATTGGTGGGGTGTAGAGAAAAGTAAATTGGGTATTCAAGACCCTGGGTCTTATGTTGCTAACGGTTGCTTGATTGTAGCAGCTTTAATTTTAGAATGGAAATTCACTGATACTTACCAAGGACATCAATCACTTAATGTGTATTTCCCGATTAGTGAAAAAAGTCTGAAACGATTGAAACCCGATTATCTAGGTTAAACCCGAAATGACTAAAAATCCTATTCTGTCGCTCCCTAGCTTTGGCCGACTTTTCCTCCTTTCCACAAATAGATTTCATACTTGATTCTTTAGTCTCTCGTTGCGCTGACTTCGTTCAATAATGCTTTAGAGCGGGCTATAAGAACCCACCCCACAAGAAAATTTAATTTTTGTGGAACAGGCAGGATGCCTGTTCCACCAGAATAGTAAAATATCTGAACTTAAGCTGACTCTGGCTTGGGTAAAGAAGACGGAAGTACCAACAACTCAGCCGTAGATCGCTTCTCAACCATTTCCTTAGTAATCGTACACCGCGCAACATCCTTGCGCGACGGCAACTCGTACATCACATCCAACATCAATTCTTCGACAATTCCTCGCAGCGCCCGCGCTCCTGTTTTGCGGCGGTATGCCTCCTGGGCGATCGCCCGAATCGCCTCCGGCTTAAAGTCCAACTGCACATTATCCATCTTCAGCAGCTTTTGATACTGCTTAACCAAAGCATTTCGGGGCTCAGTCAAAATCGCCATCAGCGTTTCCTCATCCAGCGGCTCTAACACCGCCGCCACCGGCACCCGCCCAATAAACTCAGGAATCATCCCAAACTTCACCAAATCATCCGGTTCCAGTTGCTTGAGTACATCAGCAGCCCGCTTTTCCTTCGGCTGAGCTTCTCCGGGCTGAATAAAACCCATTGACTTTTTACCCGTTCTCTGCTCTATCACTTTCTCTAGACCGACAAAAGCGCCGCCGCAAATAAACATGATATTGCTAGTGTCAATTTGGATGCAGTCTTGGTAGGGATGCTTGCGGCCACCTTGGGGAGGTACGTTCGCGATCGTCCCCTCCAGCATTTTCAGCAGCGCCTGCTGCACGCCTTCCCCAGACACATCCCGCGTAATCGAAGGATTTTCGCTCTTGCGGGCAATTTTGTCAATTTCATCAATATAAATAATTCCGCGCTGCGCCTCTTCCACGTCCATATCTGCCACTTGCAGCAGCCGCAGCAAAATATTTTCCACATCTTCCCCGACATAGCCCGCTTCGGTCAGCGTCGTCGCGTCAGCCACCGCAAACGGCACGTCTAGCATATCCGCCAAAGTCTGAGCCAGGAGAGTTTTTCCGCAGCCCGTCGGCCCGATTAACAAAATATTCGATTTTTGTAGTTCTACTTCTTCCGGCGGGTGCTTGCCGCTATTTTTGGCATGGATAAAGCTCAGGCGCTTGTAGTGGTTGTAAACTGCCACCGAGAGCACCTTTTTCGCCTCATCTTGCCCGATCGCATTTTCGTCGAGGTAATTTTTAATTTCCCTCGGCTTCGGAATTTGGCTCATCGACATACTTTTGCCGGAGGTAGCGCGGCGCTTTTGCGTCGTTTCCTGCTTCGGAGCCACCGTCGCTGCGGGCACTGCACTCGAATCAAACAACTCCTCATCTAAAATTTCATTGCACAAGTCAACGCATTCGTCACAGATATACACCCCGGGCCCTGCGATCAACTTGCGTACTTGCTCTTGAGACTTGCCACAAAACGAACATTTTAGATGGGAGTCGTACTTAGACATAACAGCCTCTTATTTCAGTGGAGTGACATTCTCTCCCGCCGCCGGAAGGTTTTCCTTTTCGATAACTCGATCGACCAAACCGTAATTTTTGGCTTCCTCGGCTGACATAAAAAAGTCGCGCTCTGTATCAGCCTCTAATTTGTCGAGTGGTTGACCTGTGTGGTGCGCTAGCAGTTCATTCAGCTTACGCTTATGATAAAGGATTTCCTTGGCTTGAATCTCAATATCAACTGCTTGACCTTGAGCGCCTCCGAGTGGCTGGTGAATCATAATCCGGGAACTCGGAAGAGACATCCGCTTACCGTGGGCTCCTGCTGTCAGCAGAAATGCGCCCATACTCGCTGCCAAACCGTAACAAATCGTCACCACATCCGGGCGGATTTGCTGCATTGTGTCATAAATTGCCATGCCGGCCGTCACCGAGCCGCCGGGGGAATTAATGTACATTTGGACATCTTTTTCTGGGTCTTCGGCATCTAGATACAATAGCTGAGCCACTATCGTGCCAGCCAACTCGTCGGTTACGGGATCTGCTAAAAACACAATTCGCTCCCGCAGCAAGCGCGAGTAAATGTCAAAAGCCCGCTCGCCCATCCCCGACTGTTCTAGTACCATCGGCACTACATTGCTGGGGCTGGAACTGACATCAAAATCGTTATAGCTTGTAATTAGGTAATTGGAAGATTGAGATACAACCATAAGACACCAGTCAAGGATTCTAGACAATTTGCTGCTGCTGATGAAAGCTTTAAATTAAGCCGCCAGCTTTTAACTATTATGCCTCGAATGAACCCAGATGGGGGAATTGGGAATGGGGCATTGGCCCGCGCTGGGCATAGTCGAGCAAAAATCTTGTGACTATTTAACCCGAATTCAACAGTAGTTCGACATTAAACGTAAAATTTGATCGCACTTCAGATACCCCCGAGCGATCCCCGCCGTAGGGACACTCCAAGATCCCATTAGTGTCAACAACCAGGCTAAAACCCTTGATAAATCTCGGTTTTACGCCAAGTCTAGATCCCCCTAAATCCCCCTTAAGAAGGGGGACTTAAAGAGGCTTCTTGTCCCCCCTTCTTAAGGGGGGCTAGGGGGGATCTGGCTTTAACAATCAAATAGCCGTCTCTGACTTGGTTTGACGTTAAGTTGACACGAAGAAGGGCTGGCGTGCGGTGTCCCTACTACTTTCATTCTGGGCCCTAATCTTCGCCTACGACTTCCACTTCAACGCTCGTGGCTGCTTCTGCTGAATCTTCAGCGTCCGATTCTTCTGATTCTGCTGCTGCAGGAGTCAGAGAGCCTTCAGGTACGAGTTCGATTGTCCCTTTTTCTTCCAACCATTTCAGGGTTTTTTGTTTGAGCAAGTCTTCTGCTACAAATTCCTGCAACCTTTGGGGGTCAAAATCTCCTTTGGGAAACTGCTTTCTGATTTTTGCTACTTCTGCTGCTACTTCTGCTGGTTCAACAGATAAGGATTCCAGCTTGGCTACTTCTGCCAGAGCTAAATTCTGCTTGAGGCGCTCGACTGCTTCCGGGCGCGAGCGTTCCCGCATCGGGCCCATATTTTCTTCCGTAAACAGTTGGTTGATATCTATGCCGTAATTTTTCAATTGGACGGCTTGTTGATTCAACAAATAATCGATTTCGCGATCGACCATTGTTTCGGGAATTTCCACGTCTATTAGCTGCGCGAGGGCTGCTGATATAGCTTTTTCCTTATTAGCTGATATCTTGTTTTCTTGGTCTGCTTTAAACCGAGTTTCGAGCGATTCGCGCAGTTCTGCTAAAGTTTCAAACTCACTGACTTCTTGCGCGAAGTCGTCGTCCAACTCCGGCAATTCTTTTTCCTTAAGTTCTTTGAGAGTAATCGTAAATACTGCCGGTTTTCCCGCTAGTTCTTCACTACTATACTCTTCGGGGAACTGCACAGAAACTTCTCTCGTTTCTCCTGGATTCATCCCGATCATGCCTTGGATAAAGCCCGGTACAAACTGATTTTCCGACAATTCTACTTGGAAGTCTTCTGCTTCGCCACCGGGAATTTCTGCGGGAGTTTCGCCTTCGGGTGCTTCGGCAAATCTACCGGCGAAATCAACCAAAGCCGTGTCTCCCAACTGAGCCGGCCGGCCTTCTACGGGGATTAAAGTAGCTTTGTCCGATCGATATTTTGCCAGTACCTCATCTACCTGAGCCTCATCATACTTAGCTTCTTCTGCTTGAAGCTGCAAACCTGTGTACTGACCCATTTTCACTTCGGGTTGTACATCAACCTTCGCCGAAAAAATCAGAGGCTGTTCTGGATCGAACTTGGCTAGTAATTCTTCAAACTCGGTGCGAAGTTCAAAACTGCCAATTGCGGCAATTTTTTCTTGTTCGAGGGCTTTTTGCAGGGAATCATTAATCAAATTTTCCAAAGCCGTCGCCTTCAAACGAGTCTGGCCTAGGCGCTGTAGCAAAACTTGACGGGGAACTTTGCCTTTGCGGAACCCAGGAATATTAACCTCGCGAGCAAATTGTTTAATTACTTGCTCGTAAGCTTGTTTTGACTTTTCTGACGGTACTTCGATTTCCAGACCAATTTGGCTAGCTGGAAGTTTTTCCTGGGTTACTTTCATCGGCTTTTTTGATATTTAACAATAGTGTATTGACACTCCCTGACCTAAAGGACAGGGATTCTTAATTCAGCGACTGACCTTAAAATGTTGCGTCCTTTCGGCAATCCTCAAACTTTTTAACCGTAGAAATCCTACCAATTAACGAGCCTGATTCGCAGTCATCCCAGAGGGTCTATCTCCAAAAGCGTACTAGGATATTTACCTAGAGTTCGGGTATGTCCTACCCTACTTAACAAGACTAAATAGTTTGTTTCTCTGGTTAAAGGAACTGTGTTAAGCCCCTAGCTGTTTATAGAGTTTTCGCCGCTCTTTGTCCCCCGGTTTACGCGCCAAAGTGTGTCGTTAACTGTTTTTATGCACTATGGCGCAGGAGTTTAACCTAGACTACTGTAGTATACTAGAAATTTCCTGACTTTTAGGAAGGGATTTAAGAAATTAAAGCCGTCCTAGAAGGACAGGGTTTTAGACCCAATTTCCTTGATAAAATACATACAAATCTGACTTTGCCTGCATTTTAATTTTGTACGTTTTGACTCGTAACGGCACAACTACAACACCTTTACCGGATGAGACTGTAAGTCATTGCCGGCTACTTTTTTGGCTCTTGCCAAATAGTTTTGGTTTGAGGATACTAGCTTTTGCTGCTAGGAATGTGGAGGTTAAGTCCACTAATTGCCGATGCACCATAGCACATATCGCCCTGTGATGTCAATCTTGCCGGCCTCTGCGGCCAGTCAAAGTCAATGGATGCGCCTGCGAAAATGCAGATATATCGCAAAACTTAACCGGATCCGGATTGGGCGTGGGCGATCTGCAAAAGATGCTAAACTGGCATTGGGTACGATCGCACGGATCAATCGGGAAGTTCGATCGGCCGTTTCCGTTAACTGCACCATTGCTATCCTCTCATGCTCCTGATATCGCATAACATTAATTAAGTTTGATATTGAGAATTGCAGTTATTTAAATTTTTGATTTCGATCGTTTAGACTTTAATTGGTGGAGGAAACTAATTTGTCTCAATCCTATCGAGTTGCCATTTTAGGAGCTACCGGCGCAGTCGGGGCAGAGTTGCTAGAACTATTGCACAGCCGGAGTTTTCCGATTTCTAACTTGAAGCTGCTGGCTTCGGAACGTTCAGCAGGCACAACTTTGCCTTTTGGCGGTGAGATGCTGCCGGTTGAAGCAGTTTCGGCGCGATCGTTTGATAATGTAGATTTGGTCCTCGCTTCGGCAGGTGGCTCTACTTCTAAATTATGGGCTCCGCAAGCGGTGGCAGCCGGGGCGGTGGTAATTGACAATTCTAGCGCTTTCCGCATGGATGCGACCGTACCGCTAGTAGTTCCAGAAGTCAATCCCCAAGCGGCAGCAGCTCACCGAGGTATAATTGCTAATCCCAACTGCACGACTATTTTGATGGCAGTTGCCGTTTGGCCACTTCACAAAGTTAGGCCGATACAGCGCATCGTTGTAGCGACTTACCAGTCAGCCAGCGGCGCGGGGGCGAGGGCAATGGAGGAAATGAAAGATCAAGCAAGAGCAATTTTGCAGGGGGAAACGCCCAAAACAGATATATTTCCCTACCCCTTAGCATTTAATTTGTTTCCCCACAACACCCCGATTAATGATTTGGGGTATTGTGAAGAAGAGATGAAAATGGTAAACGAAACTCGGAAGATATTTGGTACGGACGAGATTAAAATTACGGCAACTTGTGTGCGGGTTCCCGTACTCCGGGCTCATTCGGAAGCGATTAATCTAGAGTTTGCAGAGCCTTTTAGCGCGATTGAGGCCAGGGAAATCTTAAAGCAGGCAAGCGGGGTTAAGCTGGTAGAAGACTGGGAAGCTAATTATTTCCCGATGCCTGCTGAAGCCAGCGGTAAGGATGAGGTGTTAGTTGGCAGGATTCGCCAAGATATTTCTCACCCCTGCGGGTTGGAGATGTGGCTGTCGGGCGATCAAATTCGCAAAGGGGCGGCTCTAAATGCGGTGCAGATAGCTGAGTTGCTGGTAGAAAAAAATTTGTTGCGAACCCAAGTGGCGGTGGCTTCAAATTAGGGGAACCCTGGCAATTGGGAAATTGAAATTGGGGATTTTAGATAAACCTTTCATCTGAAATCAAAAATTTAAAATCAAACATCAACAGTCTAAAATCGGAGAAAGTGTGGTAAAGTTTGGACGGGTTCTGACTGCAATGATTACGCCGTTTAAGGAAGACGGCAGCGTTAACTATGCGGTAGCAGAACAATTGGCAGTTCATTTAGCCGATCGCGGTACAGATAGCTTGGTAGTGTGCGGCACTACTGGCGAGTCTCCCACTATGACCTGGGATGAAGAGTACGAATTATTTCAGGTGGTACAAAAGGCGGTGGTCGGTAAGGCGTTGGTAATCGCAGGAGCCGGATCGAATTCTACTTCAGAAGCAGTAGCAGCTACCCAAAAAGCAGCTAAACTCGGGTTAGATGGTTGTTTGCAGGTCGTTCCTTATTACAACAAACCCCCGCAAGAAGGTTTATATAATCATTTTCGGGCGATCGCGCAATCTGCTCCAGAATTGCCTATAATGTTATATAACATCCCCGGTCGCACTGGTCAGAATATGTTGCCGGAGACGGTGGCTCGGTTGGCAGCAATCCCCAACATTGTGGCCGTAAAAGAAGCAAGTGGCAACTTGGATCAAGCAAGTCAAATTCGGTGCTTGACATCCCCTGAATTTGCCATTTATTCTGGAGATGATTCCCTAACTTTGCCAATGTTGGCGGTAGGAGGATCTGGTGTAGTTAGCGTAGCCAGCCATCTGGTAGGAGAGCAACTGCAACAGATGATAAAAGCTTTCGAGACCGGTCAAGTTCAAGTCGCTACCCAGATTCACTTGCAACTTTTTGACCTGTTTAAAGCTCTTTTTCTCACCACAAATCCCATTCTCGTCAAGACAGCTCTCAAACTTCAAGGCTGGGATGTAGGCTCCACCCGTCCGCCCCTGTGCGATCCGCCCGTTGAGGTAACTCAAAAGTTAAAGGACGTACTGAGTCAGTTAGCACAGGTATCAGCTAGCCAGACTAGATAGGCGAGAACGAGTTTTCAGACAACTGAATATTTAGTTGTCATCAATCATTAATCATCAGTCATTGGTTAGGAGCTATGAGTTATTAGCTGATAATTAAGAATTGCTGATTGAGGATTGGAGGCAACTGACTGTACGGGAGAGTAAAACCCCGTAGGGGAGTTTTCCACAAATATCTTGGAAAAAATCGCCCCCATCAACGAACAACAGATAAACACCTCCCAAAAAGCTTGTCTTGAACAGGCAGGATGCCTGTTCAACAGGGATTATTGGAGAGGTATAGACAGTAGGCGACAGACGACAGACAACAGTCAACAGTCAACAGTCAACAGTCAACAGTTAACAGACCAATAACAAAAATAACTAACAAAGGATACGCATGATCAAAAATACAACTGCATCTGCTCTAAAAGTTATTCCCCTCGGCGGGCTGCACGAAATCGGTAAAAACACTTGTGTGTTCGAGTACGGCGACGAAATCATTCTTTTAGATGCCGGTTTAGCGTTCCCGACAGATGGAATGCACGGCGTAAATATTGTCCTTCCAGACATGACTTACCTGCGGGAAAACAGCCACAAAATTAAAGGTATGATCGTGACTCACGGTCACGAAGACCACATAGGCGGTATCCCTTATCACCTCAAACAATTTGAAATTCCTGTCATCTACGGCCCCCGTTTGGCGATGGCTTTGCTAGCCGGAAAAATCGAAGAAGCCGGAGTGTCTCACCGCACAGAATTGAGAACGGTTCGACCCAGGGATACTGTCAGAATTGGCAAGAATTTCTTAGTCGAATACATTCGCAACACTCACTCGATGGCTGACAGTTTTACGGTGGCAATTCACACTCCCGTGGGAATTGTGATCCACACCGGAGACTTTAAAATTGACCACACTCCTGTAGACGGCGAGCATTTTGATTTGCAAAAGCTGGCGGAGTACGGCGAAAGAGGCGTGTTGTGCTTGATTAGCGATTCTACTAACTCGGAAGTTCCCGGTTTTACCGCTTCGGAAAGTTCTGTGGCGCCGAATTTAGACAGAATTATCGCTCAAGCACCGGGAAGAGTGCTGCTGACGACTTTTGCTTCGTCGGTACACCGATTGCAAATTGTTTTGGACTTGGCTAAGAAAAACAATCGGTATGTCGGAGTGGTTGGCCGGTCGATGCTTAACGTCATCGCTCACTGCCGCAATCTCGGCTACATCAAATGCGAAGATAGTATTTTCAAACCGCTGAAAGAAATCCGCAATTTGGCTGAAGACAAGGTACTGATTTTAACTACAGGTTCGCAAGGCGAACCGATGGCGGCGATGACTCGCATTGCTAACGGCGAACATCACGAACTGAAAATCAGAAAGGGCGATACTGTCATTTTCTCAGCTAATCCGATTCCCGGAAATACGATCGCAGTGGTAAACACGATCGATAAACTGATGATGCTGGGAGCACACGTGGTTTACGGCCGCGACAAAGGCATTCACGTTTCGGGTCACGGTTGTCAAGAAGACCAAAAGTTAATGATTAACATGACTCGTCCCAAGTTCTTCTTGCCAGTGCACGGGGAACACCGGATGCTGATCCAGCACTCCAAGACGGCTCAAAGCATGGGCATTCCTGCTAGCAATATGGTGATTATTGACAACGGCGATGTCGTAGAGTTGACCGAAAATTCAATGCGAGTCGCTGGTCAAGTGCCTTCAGGAATTGAATTGGTAGATGCTTCTCGATCGGGCGTTGTCAAAGCCAGCGTCCTCAAGGAACGTCAGCAGTTGGCCGGAGATGGCGTTGTAACTGTAGCGGCGGCTTTGAATTGGGAAGGCAAATTAGTTGCCAAACCAGAAGTCCACTTGAAAGGTGTAGTGACATCAGCCGATCGGGCAGAGGTGATCAAATTAATCACTCAAACCATTGAAACAGTTTTGAGCGATCGCTGGTCAGAATTTGTCAAACCCGCCACTGCTGACTCGCAAGTTGACATTGACTGGGTAGGAGTGCAAACCCAAATAGAAAAAGCAATTCAGCGAGTGATGCGCCGGGAACTGCAAAGCAATCCGTTGCTGGTATTCCTGATGCAGATTCCTGAAGAAGCAGTGCGATCGGAAAAAGCAGCAGTATCTTCAGGTGCCCTGGAAGCACCTAAGCTATTATCATCGCCATCATCGCCATCATCGCCATCATCGCCATCATCGCCACCCGTGCCATCTCCTGCCAATCAGGTGACGGGCCGGCGCCGTCCCCGGACTGCGGCAAGGGCAGCTTCTTAGGGCGATAATTCCCTGACGCACTGCGAACAAAGAAATAAGTTTTAGGTTTGTAGTGGCGCTTGGGTACCCAAGGGCCACTACAAACCTAGATTTGATTTCATAACTAGCTCTACCTCAAAAAACGTCAGTATAGATCGATGTAATATCACATCCGTTAGCATCGGAATAGTAAATTGGAGTTCACTGTTCACTGTCAACCGTCAACCGTCAACATCATTCCGGTGTAACCGGAAATGATATAACTCCTGCTATGAATTCCGGTTGTATTGGAATGATTACACCGCCTGACAGCTACTTACCAAATCCGGGATTTGGTAGGATTTTCTCGGGTAGCGAGGGAGTTGTTTTTTAACCGTAAATAAACGCAAGTGAACGCAGATAGTTATTTAAATCTATCTGCGTTCACTTGCGTTTATTTTAAAATTAATCAGCCACCAGCAACGGCAGGAACAATGCTGACTTCATCGCCATCTTGAAGGGCTGTTTTTGAGCCATCCAAAAAGCGGATGTCTTCGCTGTTGACGTAGAAGTTGAGAAATCTGCGGGGTTCTCCCTTTTCGTCGCACAGGCTTTTTTTGATGCCGGGACAATTTGTTTCCAGCGATTCAATTAGTTCGGAAATGTTATCGCCGGCGCATTCGATGGTGGCTTGATTGTTGGTAAATTTTTGCAGGGGAGTGGGAATTAAAACTTTGACGGTCATTTTTTTAGTCCTTAGTCAGTAGTCATTTATTAGTTATTAGTCCTCAGTCATTAGTCATCAGTGATCAGTCAGTAATCATCAGTCAACAACTAATGACTAATGACTACTGACTACTGACTAATAGCTGTTAAACCGAAACTTGTTGCCATTCTAAGCGTTCGAGCGTGCGGGCGCGTTCTAGGGCGCGCTCGAACGCTTCTAGTTTCGGTTCGAGGGTGATGGGTTCGCCGATGTAGCCTTGAACTGCTTCTTGCGTTTTCAAACCGTTGCCGGTGATGTAAGCGACGGTGGTTTCATCGGGATTGATTTTACCTGCTTCTACGAGTTTCTTCAAGACTGCGATTGTCGTGCCGCCTGCGGTTTCAGTGAAGATGCCTTCTGTTTCTGCTAGCAGTTTCATGCCTTCGATGATTTCGGTGTCGCTGACGGATTCAATGTTGCCGTTGGTTTTGCGGGCGATTTCCAAGGCGTACATACCGTCGGCTGGATTGCCGATCGCGATCGACTTAGCAATTGTATTCGGTTTCACCGGTTTCACGAAATCACGTTCTTCGCGGAATGCTTGGGCGATGGGGGAACAGCCGTCAGCTTGAGCGCCGCTGAACCGAACTTTCTTTTCATCAACTAAACCGACTTCGATGAATTCTTGAAAACCTTTGTAAATTTTTGTGAACAAAGAGCCGGAGGCGAGGGGAGCGACGATGTGATCCGGCAATTGCCAGCCTAGCTGTTCGGCAACTTCGTAGCCGAGGGTTTTTGAGCCTTCGGAGTAGTAGGGACGCAAGTTGATATTGACAAATCCCCAGCCATGTGTATTGGCGACTTCGCAACAGAGACGGTTAACTTGGTCGTAGTTGCCGTGAACTGCCATGACAGTTGGATTGTAAATTAGAGTGCCGAGGACTTTGCCTGCTTCTAAGTCGGAGGGGATGAAGACTACGCAGTCGAGTCCGGCGTGGGCGGCGATCGCAGCGGTGGAGTTAGCTAAATTGCCGGTGCTGGCACAGGATACCGTTGTGAAACCCAATTCTCTCGCTCTGCTGAGGGCGACTGACACCACTCTGTCTTTAAAGCTGAGAGTGGGCATATTGACGGCATCGTTTTTAATATAAAGATTTTTTAGACCGAGGCGGCGCGCCAAGCGGTGGGATTTTAATAGAGGAGTCATCCCAGTGCCGACATCGATGACGTTATCTGTAGCGACTGGTAAAAATGCGCGGTAGCGCCAGATCGAGTTGGGGCCGGCTTGGATGGTTTGGCGAGTGACGGTGCGGCGGATGGCGTCGTAGTCGTACTTGACTTCAAGCGGGCCAAAACAGCAATCGCAGACGTGCTTGGCTTGGAGTTCGTACTCTTCGCCGCATTCTTTACATTTGAGGGCTGTGAAGGTTGCTGCTGTGGATTGTGTTCTGGTGGCCTGGGTCATAGCTCAACTCTCTAGTTTTGCGATGTTTTCTTAGTCTTGTGCAAGATTAGCACGGTCAATTTAGCCCGTCAACTATACCCGACTTTTTTAGTCGGGATTGATTTTCCAGTTACTTTTCAGTTAAACAGTGGTGTATTTAACTTTGATATTTGGGCGGGCGAGACACCCAACCCGTACTCCCCACAAGGATTTGACTTGTTTTCAGGATCGGGCTGGGAATCTGGATTATCAGGCCTGCACGCGAGCCTGAGCGATCTCAAGGATGATTTGCCGACGGAATTGTTACAAAACTTAATAAATCTTTTTTGGGCTAACAATTGGGCAGTCGTGCGATCGAACACAACTACAAAAACTCGAATTTTTGATTAACCAACTTAGCCTACCCGCCACTGACGGGGGGGATGAGGACAACTTCATCGCCGTCTTGGAGGATGGTGTCGGGGGAGACGAATTCCAGGTTGAGGCCGAAGCGGGTGCGATCGCGCCATTGTTCTAATTGAGGATATTGGGCGATCGAGCTTTCGAGCACTTGAGACACTGGGGTTTCGGGAGGAAGTTCTAATGTAAGTTCCGAAACGCCGTAGGCTTCACCGAAGGCGGCGAACAGTTTAACGGTGATGGTAATCGATGAGTTAGACACGGCTGTTGAGTGCGATCGACGGTTTGGCAATTATCAACTACACCATACAATTAATTAGGAATTAGGCGCGCCGAGGCTTAAAATTAAAAGCGGCAATCTCTAGTTAAGTTTTACCTCATCAGGCAAAAAGGACAGTTGATTGCAGCAAAAAGTCTGAACAGGATTGTATAGCGAGCGCTCTCACCAACCAGGCGTTAGAAGCAGGTGGCATCTACTTAGATGCAGCTAGCTAAGGTCTAGTTTGCTGCTATTGATGCTACTGTGAGGCTAATTTTTGACGCGGCGGTATAGATACTTTACGGTAATTGTGGGAGAGTACAAAAAAGCTCGCATTAAATTTAGCAGGCAACAACGCAGACAAGGCCCTGCCAACCCCCTTATCCTGACTAAAAATCAGGTTTTCAAGTGCGGCTGGGAATTTCCTAACTCTTGTCCTGCTTAGCAAGGCTGCCGTTCTATCTAAGAAAAATACTGAAGTTAACACGATAGAGATATATATGGCAAATAACGATTTTAAAGTGCTTCAAATTATTGAAGCTAAAGGCTGGTATGCCTTTGGAAGTACAAAGCAAAGCCAGCACGTTGAGAGATGGGTAAGACCTGTAGTGTGTTGGGTTTTAATAGAAGATAAAAAAAAGCGACGGGTTGTGACAGCTACCGCTAGCTATCAGATCCAGATTGACGACAAAGAAGTCGAGTTTTTTGCCCACGAAAGCGAAATTCAAGATCTGGAGAGTCTCCCGAAGTCTGTCTCGGTATCGGAATTTCTGAAAACAGAAGATTGAGAGAAGGGCAGAAGGAGATAATTTAACAAGTTATTAATTATTCCTTAGTGATTCCTTAAACTTGCTGTCGGATTCTATTGGAATTAGAGGCAGAAGCTCTAGATTGGGGAGAGGGGAGATGAGGACAGGGAGAGAATTTATACTTTTGCTTTGCCTTCTGCATCTTGTCTCCAATGCCTCAAGTACCGCAAAAAATAAAGAGGCCGGAAGATTGCTGGCAATGCCAACACGCTTCCGACCTTGCTGAATAACAGGGTATGCATATGTTTTTAAAGTATGGCAGGCAGGCTTTTGAGATATCAAGAGGACTATTGCAATCACCCACTTTTGCTTTCAGGCTGTGTTTGCAAGGTTCATATCATTTTAGACTGAAAATTTGAAAAGTGAGAGGGGGCGAGGGTTACAGGTTAAGGATTCTAGCTGTTTATCTGTAGCGGGTGCTACAAAAAATGGTGGCATTGGCGGACGATCGCACCTTCTTCCTAAATGGTGGGCACTCAAAGCAGAAAGTTCGATCGCCCCCTGCAACTGCTGCGACTTCAAACCCCACTAGCGACAGGTTCAGGCTTCTGCTGCGGCATCCGCCGCCCCAGCAGAGCCATCCGCACGCCGCCGGCCGGCCCTAAAGTCACCCCTCGGCGTTTGGCCTGTACGGGCTTTTTCTCGGCCAATACTAGGTCGAAATCCCGCAAAATGGTTGCCAGCACCAGTTTCATCTCCAACTGCGCCAGCGCCAACCCGATACAGCGGCGGCTGCCGCCTCCAAAGGGCAAATACTCGTAAGGCGAGAATTGTCTCTCCAAAAACCGTTCCGGTTTAAATTGCAGCGGTTCTGGATACAAATCCTCCCGTCTGTGGATCAAATAAATCGAGCCGAGGACAACCGTGCCCGGTTCGAGTTGATGTCCCATCAGTTCCACGGGGGTGAGCACTTCTCGCGAAAACGTCAGCATTGCGACCGGGTAAATTCGCAGCGTCTCCTGACAAACTGCACTCAGGTAAGGTAAGCGGAAAATCTCCATCGGGTCGGGATTTTCTCCCAAACTGTCCAATTCTTGCAGCAACTTCTGGCGCACCGAGGGTAAGTTGTGAATCCAGTAAAACGCCCAAGCTAGGGCGGTTGCTGTGGTTTCGTGGCCTGCAAGCAGCAGCGTCATCAACTCGTCGCGCAATTCTTCATTGGTCATTGGTTGCCCGTTTTCGTCGCGGGCGGCCATCATTAAGCTGAGAATGTCGGTGCGGTTGGCGTCTGGTTGCAGCCTGCGTTCTTCAATTTCGGCATATATCAGATCGTCAAGTTTCTGCTTCCGCTGTTTCATGCGTCCCCAAGGACTCCAAGAACCCCAATCTTGCTGCATCCAGCCGAAAAACAGCATACTCGATCGCAACGGAGAACCAGTCATATCCAGGACTGAGGTAAGTAGGGGCTTGATCTCTTCCAACCGCGGCCCGTCATCCAGGCCGAAGACAGCTTGTAAGATTACCCGCATGGTGACTTCCTGCATGGCGCTGCGGGCCACAAAAGGTCGATCGACCGACCACTTGCTGGCAACATCTTGAGCGATATCGCAAATTAGTTGGCCGTAGTTCCGCATCCGTTCCCCGTGAAAGGGTGGCATCAATAATTGGCGCGATCGTTTGTGCCTTTCTCCTGAGAGGAGAATCATGGATTGTTCTCCCATCAAGGGTTTTAGGAGGCTGTTCAGGCGGCCTGGAGCGTGAAACGCGCTGCTGTTGAGCATCTCCTGGATAGCTTGGGGGTGGTGGAGCATCACCAATGGTTTCCCGTTGTTCACTTGAGCTGTGAAAATGTCGCCGTATTGCTTTGCACATTTATCCATGAATGTCAGGGGCTCGCTGATCCATTGAATTAGCTGCACAAGGGGTGGAGCTTTGGGGCCGTTAGGTAGTGTCATAGGAATTACCTGGGTTTGGGTCACAGGACTTAGCAGTATCAACAAATCTCAAAGGGTTTGAAGGTTTGTTCAATCCCTCCCAACCCTTATTTTTAAGGGAGAATTGCGTAAGTCCCATCTCCAATAATTTTAATAGCTTATTCTCGAACGGTACTCAAAATATCCTCTCCAAGCTCTGTAAAACGAACAGTTTTGATTTGCCAAGGAGCATAACTGGTTAAAGTTTGGCGAACGCCCCCGAATAAACCTAACATCTGACAACTCGACAGATTTTGCAATTTCTGCCGCGAATTTCCGGAGGCTCGCAGATCCACGGTAGCTATTCCGAGGTCGCGATCGAGCTTGACGCGATAACCAGCCAAACCAAGACTATCGAAAATCTCCTGCTTTAACACTTCATTAACCGCCGATGACATTAACTGGTTCTCTGGGCCTGTAACTGTTTCCGGCATCAGAGTTTGACACAAATTGTCTACCTTATAAACCGTAACGGTGGCAGTATTTTCTGAGAGGGCAGCACTGCCTAAAACTGAGGCAACAGAGTTATAAGGCTGCGTTAATTGACTCGATCGAGCCTCAATTTGATTTCCCGTTAGCTGTAGCTGTTGAAACTGATGGGCGCTTCGGGAGAGTTGGCTCTGGTTTTCGGTTGAGGTAGCTGCATCTGAGCTAGAACAACTGCTACCGCCCATCAAAATTAACCAAACGCCTAAATATCCTAACTGTTTGCAGATACGGTTCATAGTTTTTAATACTTTACTAAACGTCAGTGTATGGAGGGTAAATTTTGGTAGTAGAAAGCAGTTAGTCCCTGATCGCACTCACTTAGAAGTATTTCTAGGTATCCGTAATACGGAGATGAAAACAAGTTAAGAGTTCTGGTCAATACCTTCATTTTCATGTTCGATCAATCTGGCACAGGAAGTATTAGTCCTCATTTGTGCAACCCTGCCGTCTCCGTATCTCAGCAGATAAAGCTAGGGGCCCCGATCACACAGTGATATCAAATACCGTGTCAGTAGGTGTGATGTACCGTTGCAATTCGAGCCATTCCAAGATCTGAGGTAAAGAGCCTCTTTCCGGTTTGCGACAGTCCGAGCTGGATTAGTAGTAAAGAGGACAGAATTCCGACTGGCGCGCGCATTTTAAGCTCGGCTTCGGAGCGCTTTTTTAACAGCGCCGAAATCGCGGTTAGAGGGAATGTGCAAGTCGCGAACAATATCAAAACTTACGCATAGAGAGCAAAGAAACCGGGTTGTTTAACCAGGCATAACGGCTGCAACGAAGTGTTTTCGTAAAAAAAACTGGTTTCTGGTCAAGTCGCGAATCACATAATTCCTCAGTCAGCGGATCTTTAACGAACAGGCGTGTCAAGGGTGTTATCGCAGCATTCGGTGATTTTTGTGTCGAATCCCATCAAAAAGAGTGAGAACATCATGAAACAGCAATTATTGACAAAAGTTTTGGTGGCAACAGCGATCGCCCTCAGCGCCCTGACGGTTGCTTCTGGACCGAGTTACGGTAGGCGAGTACCGGGGGAAAATGGATTTTGGTGTAACACCTCGACCGGGGCGCCGGTGACGGTGTACAAAAACCATCAAGGTGCCGTAGAGCCTTGGATTGAGTGGACTTCCGATTATTTCTCCGGTTCTGGCTACGATCCGGCAACTCGGTGCCAATTAGTGAGTCAACGCCTCGAAATCTATCGTCGCCAACGAATGCTTAAGTACATTACTGCCGGCCAGATGAACGGCCAGAACGTCATCTGCACGGCGAATCAAGTCAATGGGCGGTGTCAAAATTTGATTTATACCCTCAGACCCGGCCAAGACCCGATCGGCTCTTTGTATAATTTGTTGGCTTGGCGCCAAGGATATGTCGGGATGCCGTCTTTTGATGAAACCAGTAAAATTCCTTACATTGATGTCAGGAAAAAGTTAGGGGAAAACACGGAGGATGAGGCGCAACAGCCCTCTTTTTCCCCGCCGTCGAGACTGCCTTAAGCGAAATCTTCTGCTTTTGGGGCGATCGAACCTATAGGGTGCTGTTGCTGGCACTTTGTGGCTTTCGACAGGGGCGATCGGACAATTGTCACGGGTGACGGCCTCCTGCACCGACCGCTGGGGACACCGATCGGGCGATCGTTCAGTTTCGCAGCGCGATCTAGTATAAAATAGCACCCGTCAGCATAGAGCCAGGAGCGGTGTCTGCTCCCGTGCTGGCAGCCGGCTTTCCTACGGGTGCTGAGGTTGGGGCTTTGGCGGTGACGCGGGCTTCGTTTCGGTGCTGCTACCCAAATCTTTGCCTCAAGGTTATAGCTTGGGCTATACAAATGAGGTTAAAATCGGTATGAGTGGCGACCCGATTTTTAATGCCAAAGGTTTCTTGGTTGGGATTAACGGTAGGGGCAAGTATCGAGATCCAAATTTTGGCGTCTATGCTTTTGAAGAGGGAAGTGAACCAACAGCGGAATTATTGGAGAAAATGGTTAAATCCAGTTGGGGAATTCCGATTAGTATATAGCAGTTCGCCTCGTTTCATCTAGGGAGTTATCGATGAATGTGTGGAGTTTGCGGTTTGACGCGCTGACAATCATCTTGACAGGTGCATTAACAGTGACGGCGGTTGTCAGCCAACAATATGCTGCCTGTGCCAAAACAGCCGAAGAAATTGCCCAGCTAGCGACATTGACAACTGTAGAAGTCAACAATACGCTGGGTTTTTTTGCTAGTGGATCGGGAGTAATTATTGCCAAACAGGGTAATATTTACACTGTTCTGACAGCTAATCATGTAGTGGCAAGCCTCGCTCAAAAATACAGCATTCGCACTCATTTGGAAAAGGATTATGCTGCGATTAGAATACAGCGCCTACCGAAAAATGACACGGATATAGACTTGGCTTTGATACAATTTCAAAGCCGAGAACAGTATCCAGTAGCACCAATGGGCGAGTCAGAACGTGCTGTTGTGGGTTCTGCTATTTACGTTTCTGGCTATCCGCTGCCAATTTCGGGATTTGAACGAAAACTTGAGTTTACTGCTGGTATCATCTCTTCTCGCTTGGGCAGCGCCTCATCAGGGTATCGTCTACGCTACCAAGCTGTAACCAGGCGCGGGATGAGCGGCGGGCCTGTATTTGATGCTGATGGCAGGGTGGTAGGAATTCACGGCCAGGGGGATACTGTTGGCACAATTAGGAGTCAGTGGAACGGTCAGATTGAGGAGATAAAAACGGGCTTGAACGCGGCAATCCCGATCGATGCTTTTAGGGAGTTGCTATCACAAAATAAGCGTAACGGCTTTGATATCCTCAGCAATCTTTCTATCAGCAGCGCCTCTGGTCAAAACCAACCGAATCAGGGTTATGGAGGATTTGTGTGCGATACCTCAACGGGCGAGCCGGTGACTGTGTATCAAAATCCGCAAGGATTCAGAGAGCCTTGGATTCGCTGGAATTCTAATTTCTTTTCTAGTTCGGGCTACGATCCTCTAACTCGCTGCCAACAAGTGACTCAGCGCCTTGAGAATTATAACCGCAATAAACAGCTAAATTATGTCACGGTGGGTATTATAAATAACCAGAAAGCGATTTGCACGACTAGCCGCGTTAATGGGCCTTGCGAAGGTTTGATCTACACGCTGCGCCGCGATCAAGATCCGACTCCTGCACTGAGCAGTTTTTTTGTTTGGCTGCGGAATCAAAAGGCTGTGCCTTCTCTTTCTGAAAGCGGTACTGTGCTTTATATCGATGTCCGGGAACGGCTGGAACAATTTTAGATTTGCGATTGGAGATTTTAGAGGGATTAGTAATGGGTAAACACAGAACCCCGATTTATTAAAAAAGTCGGGGTTCTCAAACAACTACTTATTAGCTGAAAAAGTGAGATATTTTACTTATTTATCACTGACATAATAGAACTCATGATTTTTTGGAACACGGAAGCTATAAAATTACTCTTACATTAATCCAACTCAAATTTTTCCGGTATCAAGCATGACAGCAACTACCCCGCAGGCAACGTCAACAACGCCCGCTTTTTGCGAAGGCATTCAATATTTTTCTGAAACAGTCCCTGGTTTTGATACTTATGGGAAAACACCTGCGATCGCCGAGGGGAGCAAGTCGATCGCCGATCCTGCCGATCCCGTCGCCGTCTTTCAAACAATGCTGGGAGCAGACGCCCTGCGCTACCTGACGCTGCAAGTTACCGCCAGCAAGGCATCGGGACATCCGGGGGGTTTTGCTAGCCAAGCTGAGGCTTATGCCGCTTTGGTGATGCTCGGACACAAGAACATTGTCACCGAAGTCGGCCATCACGCCCCCGGCTTTTACAGCGCCATGTTTCTCGATCGATCTTTGGAGGATATGGGAATTTTTAACGTGCAGCAAGTGCGCGATAAATTCCGAGAAAAAGACGGTTTGTTAGGACATCTTTCCGGTTTCATTCCCGGCCTTTTAGCACCGGCGGGTCCCCTCGGACAAGGGCAGCATTTCGCAATGGCTGGAGCGTTTTTGCACCGCGAAAAACTGTTTGCTTTCACAATGGGCGACGGTGGCATGGGCGAACCCTATCCGATGAGCAGCATGGGACATTTTCACACTGCTTATCCGAGCGTTACTAACTTTTTGCCTGTGTTGGTTTGGAACGGATATTCTCAGGAACATCACAGCATGGTTTCGACTAAAACTAATGCTGAAATGATTGCTTATTGGCAAGGCAACGGTTTTGAAGAAGTTATCTTAGTTGATGCTAAGGAATTTGACGATAAAAATCAACCGGAAGATTATGTAGACAGCACTGCTTTTTCGCTCGAACAGCGCATGGCATTTACCAAAGCTGTTTTACAAGGAGTTGACAAAGCGGCAAAATCTGCTCTCGGCGGCAAATTAACTGTGTTTATTATCAAACAGTTGAAAGGGGCCGGCGTCCACGCGCGCGGAGCAAAATCTCACAACCTTTATCCGAAAGATACGCTGGATGCTCCGCACATTATCAGTGCTTTAAAAGAGCGCGCTTTGACTGCTGCTGCGTGGGATTTGGTGCGGACAAATTGCGAGCGGGCCGGCGGCGGGCCGGCGGCGAAAACAGTTGTTACTGAGTTTACATTGCCGCTGGCAGATTTAGGCGAATTGCCTTTGGAAGAATTTGCAGTTGGGGGAGAACCGAAGATTTCGACAACAGCAATGGGGGTTTTGGTAGGGAAAGTGGGCGAGCGCGATCGTACTTTTCTTGTCACTAATGCTGACGGCAACGAAGCATCGGCAATTGCCAATATCAACCAAGCTCTTAAGATTATTCACCCGACGACAGATGACCTGTACAATCAGTCGCCAAACGGTCAAGTTTATGAACCTTTGAGCGAAGATGCTTGCGCTGGTTTAGCCGTAGGTTTATCGCTATTCGGAGCGCGGAGTTTGTGGTGTTCCTACGAATCTTTTGCTATTAACGGTTTACCAATTTGGCAAACTGTAACCCAAGCAATGGCAGAATTGCGCCGTCCAACTCCGGCAACTGTCACCTTATTTACAGCGGGTGCATTGGAACAAGGTCGTAACGGTTGGACGCACCAGCGGCCGGAAATAGAGGCTTATTTTGCGGCGATGATGCGGAACGGAAATGTGTTTCCTTTGTTTCCACCGGATGCTAACAGTATTCAAGCTTGTTACGAGTGGGCTTTGGCTGCTAAAAATAAGGGAGTTGTGATTACTGCAAGCAAGTCGCCACTGCCAATTCGCACTACTTTTGAACAAACTCGCCAAGGTTTGCAAGACGGTGCAATAGTGCTGCACGAAGTCGATTCCCCGCAAGCTCCCCACAATCAAGGGGGGAGCAAAAAAGTTGTGTTTGCAGTTGTCGGTGACATGACGTTAATGCCAGTGTTTGAAGCGGCAGCATTTTTGGAAACAGAAGGGATTGGAGTGCGGATTGTTTCTGTTGTGAACCCCCGGCGTTTGTACCGTCAAGGCGATGTTGCTTGGGATACTTGTTCGGAAGCTGACGGCGGCTTTTTGAGCGATGAGAAATTTGCCGAATTGTTTGGCGGAGATGCCTTGATTGGCGTGACAGGCGGTGCTTCTGGGATGTTGGAACCTGTGATGCTCCGCAGCAATTGCAAGCGGGATACTTTCGCTTGGAAGCGGGGGGAAACTACTGCTAGTGCTGGTCAGTTGATGGCGTTTAATGGGTTGACTGCTGAGGCGTTGACTAAAAGGGCGATCGAGCTAGTTCATTAAGTTAGAATGTGAGTGAATGCCCCTGCCTGGTTTGTGCTGGGTAGGGGCTAGTAATATTCAAATAGGATGGTGATACCTATGACAGCACAACTTTTAGAAGAAATAGGTACGCTTGCGGAACAGCGATTGGTTCTCCCTGGTTATTATAGTTGGGAGCAATTTGAGGCTCTCGAATCTTTGATGGCCGACTCTCCGGGTTTGCGGATAACTTATCTTGATGGGTGGATCGAGTTTATGACACTGGGTGAAGCACATGAGACAATCAGTTGTATTCTTAATTTTTTGCTACAACTCTACTTTTGTGAAATGGGAATTGAATATATTCCTGTAGGGAGTGCAACTCGCAGAGACCGGGCAAGAGATGTATCATTTGAACCAGACGAGTCTTATTACAATACTCCGGACAGTTTTTAAGCAGCCAAAGTACCATAAGACAAGACTGAAGAAAGATTAGGATGGTTTAAAATCA